>JANLUX010000005.1:0-36828 GCA_031363705.1 Bacteroidota bacterium | reverse complement strand
TATAAAAGCACACATACCAATTGGTGGTTGAGTTATTTGTAAACTATTTTGTTAGTTGAATTTCACTTCAACAAAAAAACCCTGCCGATCACTCGACAGGGTTTTGATTTATGAGATGCTGAAACGAGTTCAGGATGACGCGAGGGATTAATAATCCATTCCGCCCATTCCGCCTGGCATTCCGCCACCTGGCATTCCACCTGCTTTTTCTTCTTTGATGTCAGCTAACACACACTCGGTTGTTAACAACATGGCAGCAATAGAAGCAGCATTCTCTAAAGCAACGCGAGTTACTTTAGTAGGGTCAATTACACCTGCAGCCATCATGTTTTCATAAACATCAGTGCGTGCATTGAAACCGAAATCATCCTTGCCTTCTTTTACTTTTTGAACCACGATTGAACCTTCGATGCCTGAGTTAGAAACAATCTGGCGCAATGGCTCTTCGAGTGCTCGCTTAATAATTGCGATACCTGTTGTCTCATCGTCATTAGCGCCTTTTAATTTATCCAAGGCAGCAATGCAACGTACGTAAGCTACGCCACCACCCGGTACAATTCCTTCTTCAACAGCAGCACGGGTTGCATGTAATGCATCGTCCACACGGTCTTTCTTTTCTTTCATTTCCACTTCAGTGGCAGCTCCGATGTATAGTACTGCAACACCACCAGCTAATTTAGCAAGACGCTCTTGTAGTTTTTCTTTATCGTAATCTGATGTTGTGGTTTCAATCTGAGCTTTGATCTGATTTACACGTGCAGTGATATCAGCTTTTTTACCGGCACCATTTACAATTGTTGTGTTGTCTTTATCAATGCTGATTTTTTCTGCTTTACCAAGATCTTCGATAGTAGTATCTTCTAATTTACGACCTTGCTCTTCAGAGATTACAGTGCCACCGGTTAGTATAGCGATGTCTTCCATCATGGCTTTTCTGCGATCACCGAAACCGGGAGATTTAACAGCAGCGATTTTTAATGAACCGCGAATTTTATTTACAACCAATGTTGCCAATGCTTCACCATCAATGTCTTCAGCGATGATTAATAACGGACGGCTTGTTTGAACTGACTTCTCCAGAATTGGAAGCAATTCTTTCATGTTAGAGATTTTTTTGTCATACAACAAAATGTACGGGTTCTCTAACACTGATTCCATTTTGTCAGCATTGGTAACAAAGTAAGGAGAAATGTAACCGCGATCAAACTGCATACCTTCCACAATCGTTACTGAAGTCTCAGTACCTTTTGCTTCTTCCACAGTGATAACGCCTTCTTTCTTTACTTTACCCATTGCATCAGCAATCAGCTTTCCAATTTCAGAATCATTATTAGCAGAGATAGAAGCAACTTGCTGAATCTTGCTGTTATCATCCCCAATTGACTTGCTCATTTTTTTCAATTGATCAACAACTGAAGTAACTGCTTTGTCAATTCCGCGTTTTAAATCCATTGGGTTTGCACCGGCAGCAACGTTCTTTAAACCTGCTGTGATGATTGCCTGTGCTAAAACAGTTGCAGTAGTAGTACCATCACCAGCTATATCAGCGGTTTTGCTTGCTACTTCTTTCAACATTTGAGCACCCATGTTTTCAATCGGGTTTTGCAATTCAATTTCTTTTGCAACCGTTACACCGTCTTTAGTGATAACAGGAGCGCCATATTTTTTATCAATGATTACGTTACGTCCTTTTGGACCCAATGTAACTTTTACTGCATTTGCTAAAGCGTCAACTCCTTTCTTTAGTGAGTCGCGCGCATCGGTGTTAAAGGTTATTTCTTTTGCCATATCTTTTTATAGTTTTAAATTTTGAGTTATGAATTATGAATTGATTTGAAATTAAATAACAGCGAAGATGTCCGATTCACGCATGATGAGAAGGTCTTTTCCATCAACAGAGATTTCGGTTCCTGCGTATTTCCCGTAAAGAACGTTGTCACCAACTTTAACGCTTGGTTTGTTTCCTTTGTCATCAATATCACTGATAGAGATAACAGTTCCGCGTTGCGGCTTTTCCTTTGCTGTGTCAGGAATAATGATTCCGCTTGCTGTTTTTGCTTCTGCGGCAGCAGGCTCAACTACAACTCTGTTCTGAGTTCCTGCGATTGGTTTAATGCTTACTTTACCCATTGTTTTTATGATTTTTTATTTGTGAAATTAAAATAGTTTGATTTTGTCAATGCGACCTGTCAGCAATTGTGCCAAGAGCCGGTAAATAAAAAATGCTGTCAAATTTGCTATACAAACAATTCGACAGCATGTTCTGATGTCAGTCTGAAAGTCAAACTGTCACCACTATATTTTATTTTGCCGGAGCTGCGGGAGCCTGCGGAGCAGTGGTTGCAGGTGCAGCTGTATTATCAATCTGGTTTTGAATAAGGGATTCCTTTTTGTTAACCTGATTCTTAGGAAGCACAAAATTGCCAAAGAGGGCAAGTACAAATAATGCGATGGCAAATCCCCAGGTGAGTTTTTCAAGGAAATCAGTGGTTTTACGCACTCCCATTATCTGGTTAGAAGCGCTGAGTCCGGAAGCTAAACCGCCTCCTTTTGAATTCTGAACTAATACAATTAGGCATAAAAGGATGCTAACAATGATTACTAAAACGATTACAAACGTGTACATGACTGATTATTAAGAGTTTAATTTTGCTTTTAGATTTTCAATAAGGGCGGCAAAGTAAGTCTTTTTTTCGGGATATTTCAAAAGAAGTTTTTGATAAGATGCAATTGCCTTTTGGAAATTACCTTGGGTAGCATAAATCTTAGCCAGCGTTTCAGAAACCAGCTCCTCATTTTCTTTCACGCTATTGCGAGCCATGTTTACCGGAGAATAAAAACTGCTTCGGGATGGAGTGATGCGTGGTTCTTCCTGGATGAATTTTTCTATCAGATCATCAGCCTGTGTATGTTTCTTTTCTGCAGCTTGAGAAGATTTTGGTTCTGTAATAATTTTTTGTTGCTGTTTTGGCGTAAGATTACCAGGGTTGTTTTTTGAAATCTTTAACCAATCTAAAAACGAATGTGGTTTTGATATATCGTTATCTAAATTTTGAATGTAAGTACTTTCCGCTAAAGGAATTTCTAATTCTTCTAATGGTTTTTTTCCGGACTTATCATCAATAGAAATCTGTTCTTCACTGTCACGCAAAAGCACTTCATTTTTGTAGAATTGGCTTTCAGCTAAATTTTCAAGAATCAGTTCATCAATTAGAATTTCAGTAGTAGCGATTTGTTCATGCTGTGATTCGATTGGTTTTTCTTTCTCTTCTTCGTTTGATTCGTAAACCTCCGAGGTTTTAGAAACCTCGGAGGTTTGCATTTTTTGCGGAGAGAGAATTGGTTCAATCAGGTTTTCTTCCTGAATATTTTCCTCGTGATGAGTGACTTCTTCTTTTTCCTGTGATTGGTAAACAACCGGCTCTACAACAGCCTCCACTTCTTTATCTTTTACAAAAGGTATAACAGGTAAATGTGATATATCATCAGGTACGATATTTAGCTCACGTAATCGCTGATTGATTATATCCTGTGGAGAAAGTTCTTTGTTTTCCACATCTTCCTTTTTGATTTCTATCTCCGGCTTAACAGAAGTTTCGTTGATAATTTCTTCTGTAAAAAATTCTTCTTCATCTAAACTTACAGGTGGATCAATTGAAAATTCTTCTGCTTTTTCTTTTACAATTTCATCTTTATCAGTATCTTCAGAAATAATTGACGGTTCCGCTTCTGTTTCAGATTGAGAAGAAACTTCAGCAACCAATTCTTTTTCTTCTGTTATTTCATTTTGGATAGAGGTAATTTGATCAGCTTCATCACTTTCATTCACATAATTAAAAAGCTTGTTTCTGTCAGGAGAATAAATGGCTGATAGTTTCAGTTGCTGATTGTAATGAACACTGTTTTGTTCTTTCAGATTTCGCAGATAAATAAAACGCAATGGCTGGCTGTAGGGAAACTGCTCAACAAGCTGCGCTAAATCATTTGTTGAAATCTCAACATGACTGTTCGGGTTCCGCGTTATTTGAAAAAATTGTTCCTGTGTCATTACCAGTTGCTCACTGCACGGTTAAAAATATCATCTACTAATTGCTTATTAATTTCTGTTATTGCTGTTTGTTCCACGTCTGTTAAACTTTTCTGACTATCATATTCATAGTATCGCGAAAAGCTTGATTCAAAATTTTGTTTCTCATCTTTTGCGTTTGTAAATTTAACAGATACAGTAATAGTGAGCCTGTTTAATGCAGCTGTTTGTGTTCCCTGTATTGCGATTGGTTGTGTGCTGTAATCAGTAATAGAACCTTCGAAATGCAAATCACCATCTTTATCCATCAGGCGCAGACTGGTTTGAGTAACAAATTTTTCTTTCAGCTTTTCAGTGAATGCCTGGCTCAATACAGGTTGTACAATGGCTGCGTGATTCCGAAAAAAATCTATTGTTACGGATTTAATATCTGGAGAAATGGAAGCACCGGAAAAACTATAGATGCCGCAACCCGCAAGAATGGAAGTGATTAAAATGATAAGACTAATTGACGTGATCCGAGACATCCAATTTCAAAAAAAATATTTATGCAGGTATAAACTTTAGCAGCTCATCCAACTCATTATCTGTAAGATTTTCACGTTCAGATTTGTCATAAATAGAAAGCAAATAAACAGATGCTTCTGCAATCACAATATTGATAATTATTCTGCCTCCGCCCGACTTCCCTTTGCCTTTAGACGCAATAGCAATTCGGATTTTAAAACAATTTTTTCCTATTGGTGAGCCTTGTTCAGGATTGTCTTTAAGTTCCTGAATCAGTTCTAATAACTCCTTTTTAAGGGAAGTATATTTTTTTATAAGTCTCTTAGCCTGTTTTTCAAATACAGAAATAGATTTAACATTATAGCGCATTCAAAAAATCTTCTGCGTTTCTCGCCTTTTTCTTGCCCGCCCTTATAAGTTTCATTTCCTGCACAGCTTCTCTGATTTCCTCCATTAACAATGCTTTAGCATCTGTAAGTGGTTTTGCTTTGACATACGAAATGCTTTTCAGTACATCCATCAAAGAAGATGCTTTGCTATCAGGTATATCTAATAAAATTTTCATGCTTTTATTTCTTGATTACACAAATGTAATTTAAAATAATCTTTAACTGTAATTGGTAATACTCTTGAACTAATTTATATTATACTCATTCAACTTTCGATACAATGTCCTCTCCGAAATACCTAACTCACGTGCTGCATATTTACGTTTTCCTTTATATTTTTCAATTGCCTTCTTAATCATTTCTTTTTCTTTATCCTGCAATGAAAGTGATTCTTCCGCAACTTCTTCGTGCGCATCAATCTTGTTTACCGTATTTGCGGGTTGAATGGTTACTCCGGGTTGTGTCTGAATAATATTAGTGTGTTCATGACCATTGCTTTCATCAAACAATTGCGGAGCGTTGTGCTGAATATCTCCTTGCATAATAGATCCAACAACCTGCTTCAAATCATGAAGGTCTTTTTTCATGTCAAACAAAACTTTGTAAAGCAGTTCGCGTTCGCTGAAATTTCCTCCGGCATGCGATTCATCTCTCAGTAAAACGGGTAAAGTATTATAGTTATCCTGTGGAAGATATTTTAGTAATGTTTCTGCTGTTATTTCTTTGTTCTGCTCAAGAATTGAAAGTTGCTCTGTAACATTTTTTAACTGTCGCACGTTTCCGGGAAACCGGTAATCAATTAAAATTCGTTGAGCTTCCGGTTGCAATTGAGTCATGGGCATTTTATAACGGTCAGCAAAATCATTGGCAAACTTCCGAAACAATAGATGAATATCTTCTTTGCGATCGCGCAATGGTGGCACGTGTAACGGAACGGTATTCAAACGATAATATAAATCCTCACGAAATTTTCCGTTGCGAATGGCTTCTGGAACATTCACATTGGTGGCAGCCACCACACGCACATTAGTTTTTTGCACTTTGCTTGAACCCACTTTAATAAACTCACCTGTTTCCAGCACACGTAACAAACGGACTTGCGTTAGTGAGGGAAGCTCTGCAACTTCATCCAAAAAAATGGTACCGCCATTTGACACTTCAAAATATCCTTTGCGTGCTTCGTGTGCTCCGGTGAATGAACCTTTCTCATGACCGAATAATTCTGAATCAATTGTGCCTTCAGGAATTGCTCCACAGTTAACAGCGATATAAGGTCCGTGTTTGCGTGCACTTAAATGATGTATGATTTGCGGAAAAGATTCCTTACCTGTACCGCTTTCACCTGTAATCAATACCGACAAATCAGTGGGAGCAACCTGTCGTGCAATATCAATACAATGCTCCAGCAAAGGAGAATTTCCTATGATACCAAAACGTTGTTTTATTTCCTGGATACTCATTTAATTGTTGACGGATGAGATGAAAATTTATTCTTTTGCCATGGAAATTATTAATACTAATAATTAGTAGTATTTTTTATACCAAGAGCGGACAAAGGTAGTTTAAATGGAGATTTTTAAAATGATAGTTTTAGTTTGGATTTACAAAATTTTATATGATAAATCTCGCAAAAAGCTTAAGGATCAGAAAAAAAATCGTTAGAATTAATTGACGATATAGTCTTTTTATTTGACTTGAATCAACATTTTTTTATGACTTTGCGGTTTTTCTTACTCGCTTAATGCCTTTCGATAAAGTATTATAATCTGTTTTAATATATTTTTCAAAATACTTAATAATTTCTACTTTATTTGATGTGTTTAAACTATCAATAAGTGAATTCAATTCATTAACTAACTTTATGTAAGTTAATTTTTCAGAAGCACTTTCATCTTTAATTGAATGAATATCTATTCTTGCATTTAACTGTAATAGTTTAACCAATATACTTTTTTCGAACGAAAATTCTGAATCTTTTACAAACGGGGTCTCAACATCTATAATTATTTCTTCTACGCCACTAAGTTTAATTTCATCTTTCTTGTCAACGAGTTTACCTAAATAAATATCAAGCAAATCTTGAACTTGTTTCTTAGGTTCTGATTTAACTTTTAAGAGCCCTAACCCATAGGGAGCCGGTTTGTTTTTGTATCGGCCAATAGAAGTTATTTCACCAGATTCCACAATTACTTCAATTGGAAGTTTGGTTAAATGTTTTAATTTTTTTGGAGAAAACTTTTTACCTTCAAATCTAATGTCAATATTCATTTTTTTCATAATTATTAATCAATATACGCAGAAATATGCAAATTCGTTTCAATTATATTTTCGTGATTCAATGGATCTGATAAAACAATATTTTCTTTTTCATCTAATCCAATATCGGGATTTTTAATTCCCAATTTATTTCATTCATCTTTAAAATCGCTAATGATAATTTGTTTTATTCTTCGATGAAAGTCCTGCCTTTCGACCTTAAATTTTTGTGCAAGAAACTTCTCATCGTAAAATTTAGCCATAAATTGTTATAGACAAAAGTAGCCAAATTTTTTTGGGTCTACGGATAATTAAATATTACAGATTAAGGAACTTGTTGAGGTTGGCAACGATCCTCAATATATTAGATTTGATAAATCCTAAAGAGTCTTAACCATGAAAATAATTTCTATAGTAACATTTTTGTTTTTTCTTTTAATTAACGCATTGGAATTAAAGAGTCAACCAGATTCTACATTATATCCTCTAGGAGAAAAAAATGATTTTAGAGGAATCGAATTTAGAACTGAAAGGAAATTATTTCCCAAAAAACTCATAAAATGCAATTGGAATGGCAGAAAAGATTTATTTGATGAATGTGTAGAGAATGATGGAATGAAAATCGGAAATTATAATGTAAGTGGGATATATTATCATTTCCATCCTTTTAATGGCAAAAATGCTTTTAGCGAGGTTATGATTTTGCTTCCAAAACAAAATATAGAAGGTATATTCAAATATATTGCAAGTCAGTATGGCGAGGTGAATAAGAAAGATTGGTCTGAAGCATATCTATGGAAGGGCAAGTACATTAGTATAAGTCTCAGCAAATGGGAAGGCGGATCGTTCATTCTCGTGTTTGACAATTTAATTCATTATACTGAAATAGAGGTAATGAAACAAGCTTTGAAAACTCAAGATTCAATATTTGAACAATTTCGAATTTTAAAGAAAAAAGATTCTTTAGATATTATCAAAACCAATGCGCAAAATGGGTTTTAAATTCTAACTCATTACCTCTTAATAATCTTTTAATACCTCTCCAATCAGCGTAGCTGGTGTACATTCTGTTGCGAGTACATTTACATAATCACCAGGTTTGTATTGCTCTCTCGGAAATACAACAGTTGTGTTTTGTGAATTGCGTCCAAATAATTTTTCAGTTGATTTTTTTGAAACTCCTTCCACCAAAACACGATGCACTTTTCCAACACCAGCCCTTGTTCTTTCTGCTGAAAGCTTTTGCTGCAAATCAACAATCTCCTGCAATCTTCTTTTCTTGATTGCTTCAGGCACATCATCAGGATAATTTCGGGCAGCCAATGTTCCGGGACGTTCTGAATAAGCAAACATGTAAGCAAAATCATATTTAGCCCATTCCATTAATGATAAAGTTTCCTGATGGTCTTCTTCTGTTTCTGAACAATAGCCTGTCATCATATCAGTAGAAATACCACAACCCGGAATTAAGTTGCGGATGGATTCAATGCGTTTGATATAATCTTCACGTGTATAACCACGATTCATTTTAAGCAACATATTATTGCTGCCTGACTGCACAGGGAGATGAACATATTTGCAAATGTTTTCATAACGAGCCATTACTTTTAAAACAGCATCCGTCATGTCACGTGGATTCGAAGTAGAAAAACGGATACGCAAATCTGGATGAATGAGTGCAACCTGTTCCATCAGATCGGCAAATGTTACATAGAGTTTTTGTTCGTGATCAGGCAACTCATGCGCAAGTGCGCCTAAAACCGTTTGCTGCGATAAATCTTTTTTCAAACCACCACCATTCCATAAATAAGAGTCAACATTTTGGCCAAGCAAAGTCACTTCGCGATAACCTCGTTCAAATAAATCTCGTGCTTCGTTAACGATGCTTAATGGATCGCGACTGCGTTCACGTCCTCTTGTAAATGGAACCACACAAAACGCACACATATTATCACATCCACGCATGATGGAAATAAAAGCAGTGACACCATTGCTCTGCAACCGCACAGGACTTATATCTGCATAGGTTTCTTCGCGCGAAAGCAACACATTGATTGCTTTATGACCATCTTCAACACGTTCAATCAAATTTGGTAAATCACGATAAGAGTCAGGACCTGCAACTAAGTCAACCAATTTCTCTTCTTCTAAAAATTTTGATTTCAAGCGTTCAGCCATGCAACCCAAAACTCCGATGACTAATTCAGGATTATTTTTTTTGGCTTTCTTGAAATCTGTCAGTCGCTGACGAACTCTTGACTCAGCATTCTCACGAATGGCACAGGTGTTCACCAAAATAACATCTGCATCATTAAAATTATTGGTAGTGGAGAAACCTTTCTCCTTTAATATAGAAGCAACGATTTCACTGTCCGCAAAATTCATTGCACAACCATAGCTTTCTAAAAAAAGTTTTTTTGAATCAGTTCTGTCAATTGTTTTTTCCAGGGTTAATACTTCACCTTGCCTGCTTTCATCTAAAAGTTTTTCATCATTGGATAACATGGGCGCAAAGCTAAGGAATTAGAAAAGTTTTTTTTGAAACACTTAAGATGAGGTCTCCGATTTAAAAAAATAAATTAATTACAAAAGCGGTTTTTCATTGGTAATTTGTTATCCCTTCAAGGGTTCAAAACCCTTGAAGGGATAAATCAAATTTGGTAATTAAGAAATCTTATCGTTTAATTTGCGCCCCCAAAAACATTGTAATCAGAATTGAATGGCAGATAATTTAGTGATTGTTGAGAGTCCCGCAAAGGCAAAAACCATTGAAGGTTTTCTTGGAAAGGATTTCCAGGTGAAGAGCAGCTACGGACATGTGCGCGACCTTGTGAAGAATGATAAAGGAATTGATATCGCAAATAATTTTAAACCACATTACGAAATTTCAAGCGATAAAGCGAAGGTGATTGATGAGCTGATGAAGCTTTCTAAAAAAGCAAAAACAGTTTGGCTGGCTACTGATGAGGACCGTGAAGGGGAAGCTATATCATGGCATTTATCGGAAGCGTTGAATCTTAAAAAATCAAATACAAAGCGAATTGTTTTTCATGAGATTACCAAAAATGCAATTAAAGAAGCTATCGAAAATCCACGATCTATTGATATGCATCTGGTGGATGCACAACAAGCACGTAGAATTTTAGATCGCTTAGTAGGTTTCGAATTGTCACCTGTGTTATGGAAAAAAGTGAAACCATCTTTATCTGCAGGACGTGTTCAATCGGTTACTGTGAGATTGGTTGTAGAACGTGAACGCGAGATTGAGGCATTCAAATCCGTTTCATCTTATAAAGTTGTAGCTAATTTTATTGTTAAAGATGATAAAGGAAATACTTCTTTACTGAAAGCAGATTTATCTAAGAAATTAGAAAAGAAAGAAGATGCAGAAGCTTTATTAAAACGATTGACCAGTGCACATTTCTCCATTGAAAATTTAGAAATAAAGCCGGCAAAAAAATCTCCTGCAGCTCCGTTTACAACATCTACATTACAACAGGAAGCAAGTCGTAAATTAGGTTTCTCAGTTGTACAAACAATGGTGGTGGCACAGAAGCTTTACGAAAGTGGTAAGATTACTTATATGAGAACTGACTCGGTAAATCTGAGTAAAGACGCACTGGAAGCAGCAAAAAAAACCATTACTGAAAATTATGGAAGCAGGTATTCCAATACACGTCAGTATAAAACCAAATCAGCAAACGCACAGGAGGCTCACGAAGCCATACGTCCTTCTTATTTTGATCATCCCACAGTGGAAGGTGAGCGCAATGAACAACGTTTGTATGAATTGATCTGGAAACGCACTGTTGCATCACAAATGAGTGAAGCACAATTGGAGCGTACGGTAGTTACAGTGAAAAATGATAAGTCACCAGAGTTGTTTACAGCAACAGGTGAGGTGATAAAGTTTGATGGATTTTTGCGTGTTTATATGGAGAGCAGTGATGATGAGCAATCAGAAGAAAATACGGAAGGTTTGTTGCCACCTTTGAAGATTGGTCAAAAATTAGATGTGAGAGAAATAATTGCAACAGAAAGATTTAGTTCTCCATCGGCAAGATATACAGAAGCAAGTTTGGTAAAAAAATTAGAAGAGTTGGGCATTGGTCGTCCTTCTACTTATGCTCCAACTATTTCGACTGTACAGAAACGTGGTTATGTGGTGAAAGAAGATAGAGTAGGGAGGGAGCGGAATTTTCAGGTGCTGCAACTAAAGAATGATCATATAACTAAAGAAGAGAAATCAGAAAATTACGCTTCTGAGAAATCAAAACTTTTTCCAACGGATATAGGAATGGTGGTGACCGATTTTCTTACCACTAATTTTGAAGAAGTTCTGAATTATAATTTCACGGCAACGGTTGAAAAAGAATTTGATGAAATAGCACTGGGCAATTTAGAGTGGACGAAAATGATTAAACATTTTTATGAGCCATTCCACCTAACAGTAGAAAAAACAACTGAACATTCTGAACGTGCTACAGGCGAAAGAGAATTGGGAACTGATCCGCAAAGTGGTAAAAAAGTAATTGTGCGCATTGGTCGTTTTGGCCCTATTGTGCAAATGAATAATGAGGATGATGAAAAGCCAAAGTATGCAAGTCTTCGTCCAAACCAACGGTTGGAAAGCATTACACTTGATGAGGCGTTGGATCTTTTTAAATTACCCCGTAATCTTGGTAAATATGAGGATGCTGATGTAACCATAGCCATTGGTCGTTTTGGTCCGTATGCAAAACATAACAACGCGTTTTATTCATTGCAGAAAACCGATGATCCCTATGAAGTAACGCTGGAACGTGCAATTGAAATAATTGAAGCTAAGCGCAAAGCTGAACGCGAACGTATTATAAAAGTATTTAAGCATAAGGACGAAGATGTACAGATACTGAATGGAAGATGGGGACCTTATTTAACCATTGGTGACAACAATTATAAGTTGCCAAAAGATAAAGAACCATCTCAATTAACTTTAGCTGATTGCTTGCATATTGCGGATAACACCACTCCCTCTCAAAAAGGATTTAAGAGAGGAAGATTTGCTAAGAAGGCTGCAACGGATAAAACAGAAGCAAAACCATTGAAAGCAGCTGCCTCAAAAAAACCTGCACCTAAAAAGAAAAAAGCTGCTAAGAAATCCCGATGATAGAAGATTATTTCAATCCGGCAGATATAAACCTCTCCAATTTTGAAGAAGGGAATGATACTTTACTTAGCGTGTCAAACATTTATACTGCTAAAGGAAAATTTCCGCAAATTAATGGACATAAAATCGCCATCATTGGTGTAAATGAAAATCGTGGTTCACACATTAAGCAATCAAAAGTAAGTAGTGCTGATGCAGTAAGAACCAAATTATATAGTTTAAAAAAACATGCAGCTTCTATTGGAATAATTGATTTTGGAAATCTTATTCCAGGCGCAACTTTAGAAGATACCTATGTGGCTATTGCAACTGTTGTATCAGAGTTATTACCATTAAAAATTATTCCTGTTGTTATTGGTGGTTCACAGGATTTGACTTTAGGGCATTATGGTGGCTATAAGAAACTGGAACAGATTATTAACATTGTAAGCATTGATCCTTCTTTTGATTTGCAAAAACCTGAAGACGAAATTACTTCAGAGTCGTACTTAGGAAGAATAATTCTTGAACAGCCGAATTATCTATTTAACTATACCAACATTGGATACCAGACTTATTTTGTTGGTCAGGAAAATATACAGCTGATGAGCAATTTATTTTTTGATACTTTCCGGTTAGGTCAGGTGCAAACAGATATAAAAGAAGTGGAACCTATAATGAGAGGGGCTGACTTAATAACTTTTGATATAAGTGCAATAAGACAAAGTGATGCACCCGGTAGCAGCAAAGCTTCACCCAATGGATTTTATGGAGAGGAAGCTTGCCAGGTTATGATGTATGCAGGCGTGAGTGACAAGTGTACCGGTTTGGGCATTTATGAATTTAATCCTGAAAAAGACAGAGATCATCAAACAGCACATCTCATTTCACAGATGATCTGGTATTTTATGGAAGGGGTTACCAATAGAAGAGTTGAAATGCCGTTAATCAATACAAGCAACTATATAACTTACCGTGTTCCGGTTCAGAATATTGACCAGGAAATAACTTTTTTAAAGAGTAAAAAGAGTGATCGATGGTGGATAAAACTTCCGATTGATGCTGGTAAAAACAGATATGCAAGTCATCAACTAATGCCTTGTTCATATAAAGATTACCAGCAGGCATGTAACAATGAAGTACCTGAGCGATGGTGGAGTTCGTTGCAAAAACTAAGTTGATATTCAAAAAAAATTTTATTTTTGCTTCTCCAGAACATAATGAACCATTACAAAACAAGCAGTCACAATTTTCTTAACAAATTGGTGATTTTGTTTATTCAATGATTATTTACTTACTTTAGCCCCGCAAAACAAGAAGCAAACCGGCAGCTTATGAAAAGAATAATACCTATTGTAGCATTGAGTATTCTTAGTGTTTCAGCGATAGCCCAGCAAGACCCTCAATTCAGTCAGAATATGTTTAATAAATTGTATGTGAACCCTGCTTTTGCAGGAAGCAGCGAAGCAATTTGTTTACATGCTCTTTACCGTGCTCAGTGGGTGAATTTTGATGGCGCTCCTAAAACATTTGTATTTGGTGCAGATGCTCCTTTATTTGATAATAAAGCAGGAGTAGGATTAAGCATTTCAACTGATGAAATAGGAGTTGAGAGTACCTTAACGGGAAAGCTTGCAGGAGCCTATCATTTTACTATTGGATCAGGTAAATTAGGAGTCGGTCTTGACTTTGATTTTATCCAGCATAAAATTGATGGGGGAAAATTTGTGGCACCTGAGGGGCAAGCAAGTAATGATCCTGCCATTCCTGCAAATTCTGCAAAAGGAACTGCTTTTGATATGGGTGGAGGTCTCTATTACCATTCAGAAAAATTTTACATCGGTGCTTCGGCAACCCATTTACTGGAGAGTCAGGTGAACCTGGATAAATTTAAAAGTACATTTAAGCGCCACTATTACGGAATGATTGGTTACAGCTTTGACTTAAGCCCTTCATTGGCACTTAAGCCATCTGTCTTTGTTAAAAATGTAACAGATAACACTACTGCTGACTTTAATCTGAATCTCCACATCAATAATCGTTTCTGGATCGGAGGTAGCTATCGTTTAGAAGATGCAATTGTTGCAATGGTGGGCATGAATATAACTGATAAACTGCGATTTGGTTATTCTTATGATGTTACAACTTCTAATATTAAAACTTATAGCTCCGGATCTCATGAAATTATGCTTGGATATTGCTTCACTACTAAAAAGAAGATTCCGGCAATCATAAGAAACGTAAGGTTCCTATAATAATCGCAGAAATAATACTCGGACAGTAACTTAATTTTGTATCATACGTATATCATCGTTACATCAATCAAAATAAAGTCAAACATTACACGTTCGATGATAAATTATTCACAAAGCGCAAACAAAAGCACGATTAGCATGAAAAATCTCCTTGTTGTTTCCTTCGTAGTTCTCTTGTTAGCAAGTTGCGGCAGCGGTAATCGCGGCCAGCTTACCGGAGTACCCGGACGGGAAAAGTGGTACCAGGCAGATCCTTATGGAATGGTATTTATTCCACAAGGGTCTTACAATATGGGACCTAATGATCAGGACGTTCCTTATGCACAGGTTTCACAGGCAAGAACTGTAACTGTGCACGCTTTTTATATGGACAACACCGAAATAACAAACAATGAATACCGTCAGTTTACTGATTGGGTTCGCGATTCATTGGCACACCGTTTATTAGGTGGTGATCACATCCTTGAAGAAGGTGAATATGGTGAACATATTAACTGGAGTAAAAAGATTAAATGGGATGATGAGGAAAATGTGGAAACATTAGCAGAACTTTTTCTTCCTGAAAGTGAGCGCTATTACAAGCGCAAACAAATTGATACCCGTAAACTCATTTACGAATATTACTGGCTCGATTTACAGGCAGCGGCACAACGTACAAACCGTCCACAGGGCTTGATTGACCGTTCAGTATTTATTAAAAAAGAAACCCTACCCATTTATCCTGATACACTTTGCTGGATTCATGATTACACTTATTCCTTTAATGATCCGATTACAAAGTCATATTACTGGCATCCTGCTTATGATGACTATCCTGTGGTAGGACTTTCCTGGAAACAGGCACAGGCCTTCTGTGTTTGGAGAACACAATTGCTGACTTCCTACCTTGATGATAATGGCGAAACAACTGTACAGGATTTCAGACTTCCAACTGAAAGTGAATGGGAGTACGCTTCACGCGGAGGATTACAAAATGATCCATATCCATGGGGAGGTCCTTATATTCGAAATAGCAGAGGATGTTTCCTTGCCAATTTTAAACCTTTAAGAGGTAATTATATTGATGATGGAGGTTTTTATACAGTAAAAGCTACTGCTTACTGGCCCAATGATTATGGCTTGTATTGTATGTCAGGCAATGTATCTGAATGGACCAGCAATGCATATGATGAATCTGCTTACAATTTTCAGCATGATCTGAATCCCGATTATACTTATGAAGCAAAAGATTCTGATCCTCCGGCATTAAAACGTAAAGTAGTGCGTGGAGGCTCATGGAAAGATATAGGATATTATCTGCAAACCGGAACACGTACGTATGAATACCAGGATACTGCAAAATGTTATGTTGGATTCAGATGTGTGATGGATTTCTTAGGACGGGATAAATCAGATTTCTGATTTATCAATCTGCAGAACTCCTGATTGATTACGTTCAATAACTAAAATAAACCAAAACAATTATTTATTAATTCTAAAAACTAAATTAAACTATGGGATTAGCGCAATTCACCCAGGGCAAGGGATTTAAATTATTAATGGCTAAACTTTATGGATGGGGAGCATCTATTGTAATCGTTGGAGCACTCTTTAAGATTCAACACTGGGAGGGAGCAGGACTGATGCTTACTATTGGTCTTTTAACTGAAGCGGTTATTTTCTTCTTTTCAGCATTTGAACCACCTCATGAAGATGTGGACTGGTCATTGGTATATCCTGAATTAGCAGGAATGCATGAGCCAGGTGGAGACAAGAAAAAAAAGAAAATTGATCCTGTTGCTCAGGAGTTAGATCGTTTAATGGCAGAGGCTAAAATTGGTCCTGATCTTATACTAAGTCTTGGAACCGGCTTGAAAGCTTTAAGTGAAAATACTGGAAAGTTAGCCCAGTTGTCAAATGCAACAGTTGCTACTGAAGACTATATGAAAAATGTTCAGGGAGCATCAAAAAATATTTCTGCACTGAGCCAGTCTTATGAAAAAGCTACCAATGCAATGAATAGCTTGAGCACTTCAAGTGAAGATGTTAAAATTTATACTGACCAGGTAAAAGCTGCAGGAAAAAACATGGCTGCTCTCAATGCAACTTATGAATTACAATTGCAGGAAGCCAGTTCACGAATGAAGGAAACCACTAAGTTTTACGATGGTATTTCCCAATTATTAGGCAATCTGAATGCTACTGTTGATGATACTAAGAAATACAAGGAAGAAGTTGCCAAGCTGGCGAAAAACCTTGGTTCGCTAAATACCATTTATGGAAACATGCTTTCTGCAATGAATGTGAATAAGCAATAAGCAACAATAAATTATCAATCCAAAACACTTTAATTAAATACCCAATATTTAAATATGGCAGGTCAAAAATTATCCCCGAGGCAAAAAATGATCGGGATGATGTACCTGGTGCTTACCGCCCTTTTAGCACTTAACGTTTCCAAGGAAATTATCAATGCTTTTGTTACTATTGATGATGCTTTAGGGGTTACAGTTACTAATATATCAGGTAAAAATGCCCAGGCTTACAGCGCATTTCAAAGGCAGTTAGATAATGATCCGGTAAAAACCAAACCTTATCATGAAAAGGCAATGAAAGCCAAAACGCTTTGTGATGGTTTAGATAAATATGTTGCTTCTTTAAAAGATACTTTGTTACGCAAAACAGATGGTATTGAAGCTGGAGAAAAAACCCCCACTTCTCGTCAATTAGAAAAGAAAGATGATTATGATACTCCAACTACCATAATGTGTGGAAGCGAAAATGATGGAAAGGGTCATAAGGCGTCAGAATTAAAGGGGAAAATAGCCGATTTCAAGAAGGCAATGCTCGCAAATCTTGACCCGAAGGATCGTGCGAAATTCACTCAGCGCTTTGAAACCTTGTTCAATACAAACGATCCTGATCCGAAAGATGTTGAAGACGGAAAACGTACCTGGGAGATGGCCACCTTTTATCACAATCCCGTGGTGGCATCTGTAGCACTATTAACCAAAATGCAAACAGATGTAAAAAACGCAGAATCTGAGGTAGTGAATCATTTGTTGGCGTCTATAAATGCCACCGATTTTAAATTTGATACGCTTGCTCCTAGGGTTATTGCTCCAACAAGTTATATTTTAATCGGTCAGGAATATCAGGCAGACGTATTTCTTGCTGCCATGAGTTCTACTTCTGATCCGGAGGTTATTGTGGGTGGAAGAACGCTTACAGTTGAGGGCGGAGTTGGAAAATATACTGCACGCCCTTCTTCTGATGGAGAGCAAAAATGGGGAGGTATTATTCGGGTTAAAAAACCCGATAACACTTATGAGGAACATAAATTTGAAGCATCTTATATCGCTGCAAAACCAAGCTCAACAGTTTCAGCCGATAAAATGAATGTGGTTTATATTGGAGTGGATAACCCAATGTCTATTTCTGTTCCGGGGGTTGCTGCTGATAAAGTAAAATTTACTTCAACTGGTATTACCCTTATACCAGATCCAAAGTTGGGGAAAGGACATTTTATTGGACGTGCAACAACAGTAGGTGAAGCAGTTGTTAGAGTAAGTGCAGAGTTAACAGCGGGAAAACCACCAGTTGCAATGGGAGAATTTAAATTCCGTATAAAGAAAATTCCAAACCCGGTTGCTAAAATTGCCGGCAAAAGAGATGGTTCAATTTCTAAAAATGTTTTGGCAGCACAGTCAGCTATCATCCCTGAAATGGAAAATTTCGATTTCGATCTTTTCTCTAAGGTAAAATCATTTAAGATGAGTCGTTATGGTAAAGGTCGCGACCCGATTGAAAAGAGTACGGAAGGGAATGTGTTGACCAGCGAAATGCGTGATGTTATTAATCAATGTCGTGCCGGAGATAAAATTCTCTTTGAATATATCAAAGCTACAATGCCTGATAATACGGTGAGAGATATTAATCCTATTATACTCACAGTTCAATAATATTGAGAAGCAAACGTTACAGGTTGTAACAATAGCAATAAATAGTCGTTAAAAGTTAAATAAATCTACTCCGATGAAAAAGGGAATTCTTGTTATAGCGCTGATCATTTCAAGTGCAATTACGTATGCCCAAAATGTTTTGGATGGGGTGTATGTAAAGGAAAATAATCCGGCACGCAAGGTTGTGTCTTATTACAATCTGAGAGAAGCTGATGTTATGTGGTCGAAGAAAATATGGCGCCATATTGATTTAAACGAGAAGATAAATGCTCCTTTACGTTATCCCAAAACCAGTGAAACAAAAGACAGGAAGAATCTGGTCAATCTTTTAATGGATGCTATTAAAGAGGGAAGTCTTACTGCTTATCGTACAGATGACGATGAATTCACTTTTCCAATGACTGCAACTGAATTTAGTAAAGTTGGAGGATCCGATTCCATGACTACTACAGTTACTAACCCCGATCCACCTTATAACACTTATGATACCATCATCTATCGTGCATTTAATCCTGATGACGTGATTCAATATCGTGTTAAAGAAGAATGGTTTTTTGATAAGCAACGTTCAATATTGGATGTGCGCATCATAGGAATATGTCCAATGATTTTGGCACGTGACCAGGAAGGAAACCTGATTGAAGGCGGACAGAAAAAATTATTGTTCTGGGTTTATTTTCCTGAGGCAAGAAGAATATTTGCCAATGCTGAAGTTGCAAACCGCTTTAATACTTCACAGCGTCTGACTTACGATGATATATTTATGAAACGAATGTTCAACAGTTATATCATGAAAGAAGATAACGTTTATAACCGCAGGGTGGATGATTATAAAGCAAATCCATTGGATGCATTATTAGAATCAGAACGTATTAAACAGGATATGATAAATCTTGAACACGATCTTTGGGAATATTAGAACAACAAAACCCATAATGAAAAACTCCGGCAATCACACCGGAGTTTTTTTATTAGCTGTAGTAAAGTTTTTTTGTTTTAAACTGTTTCGATAGGTTTTTCATCCTTCGGCATATTTTCAGTTACAAATTGTAGGTCTTTAATGTTAAGCTGTAATGTAGTGCGACCGTTATAATTGTTTTCTTCAATATGATAAACAACATCAAAGCATTCTTTCTGTTCCACCTGCGGATGATGGTGCCCTAACTGGAATGCAATACCATCATAGGAGCCTGGTGCAAATTCTGATTGAGTAATGGTAAGCTTTAAATGGTTGTTGCCCACAATGCGTCCTCTTCCGTTATCACGAACACCATTGCTTCTGAAAATAGGTGCCATGTTGCCTGGTCCGAATGGAGCAAACTGTTTTAATATTCTAAAAAAGCGGGTTGTTATTTCTTTCAATTGAAGAACACAATCCACTTCTATTTCACGGGTAAGCATTCGCTCCTCTAAACTTGATGACACAATCTGCTCAAACCGTTCTCGAAAAGCTTTAATGTTTTCTTCTTTCATGGTTAAGCCTGCTGCATACATATGTCCGCCAAATTGCTCCAGTAAATCACTGCAACTTTCCAATGCATTATAAATATCAAAATCTTTAACAGACCGTCCCGAACCTGAAACTATATCATTGCTTTTGGTGAGCACAATGGTGGGGCGGTAATATTTCTCTGTTAAACGTGAAGCCACTATGCCAATAACTCCCTTGTGCCATGATGGATGATAAACAACTGTGGTTTTTTTATATTTGGAATCAGGATCATCTTCAACCTGCTGCAATGCTTGTTCAGTTATGATCTGGTCTAAGTTTTTTCGTGTCGTGTTACTATCATCAATTCCATCGCCTAATATAGTAGCAACATCTGCATTTTTAGATACCAGCAATTCAACTGCTTTATTTCCATGTTCAATACGTCCAGCAGCATTAATTCTGGGTGCAATTGTAAATACGATATCACTGACACACAATTCTTTTTTGAATCCGCTTAGCTCCAATATTGCTTTGATGCCGGGCCTTGGCTCCCGGTTTAATATTTGCAAACCATAATAAGTAAGAATTCTGTTTTCATCAACGATAGGTACTATGTCAGCGGCAATGCTCACTGCCACCAGATCGAGATATTGTTCAATCTGGTTGAATGGAATATTATTTTTTTGCGCTATTGCCTGCACCAGCTTAAAGCCAACTCCACAACCGCTGAGTTCCTTAAAAGGATATTCACAATCATTCCTCTTCGGATCTAATACAGCAATTGCATCCGGAATTTCTGAACCTGGGCGGTGATGATCGCAAATAATAAAATCAATATTGAGTTCATTAGCGTAAGCTATTTTATCTATGGATTTAATGCCGCAGTCAAGTGCAATAATCAATGTATAATTATTCTCTTTTGCCCAATCAATTCCAATTTTTGAAATTCCATAACCTTCACGGTAACGGTCAGGGATATAATAAGTAGTATTTCCATGTAAGGTCTTTAAAAAAGTGTAAACCAGCGAAACAGCAGTAGTACCATCTACGTCATAATCACCATACACTAAAATATTTTCTTTCTGGCGGATAGCTTCTTCTATTCTTTCCACTGCTTTATCCATATCTTTCATCAGAAACGGATCATAAAGATGATCCAGAGATGGGCGAAAGAACCTGCGTGCTTCTTCAAAAGTAGTGATGCCACGCTGTACTAATAAATTTGCCAGTATTGAATTAATTTTTAATTCTGCTGCCAAAGCTTCAACAAAATCAGCATCTCCGGCTGATTTTAATACCCATTTTTTCTGCATGGCACTAATGACGGTTGTATTGACAACAAATATAAGGGGATTGCAACTTTGCATCCTAACACTATTTAAAAGTTATTGACAAGCAACTGCAATAATTTTTTATTCATAGTGTGTTGGATAATGCTTATACACAATAATATTGTGAGCGTTTGTTAAGAAATATTTTTATTTCTATAAATTGATTCCTGCTCATTCCTTTGCTCAATCCTTTAATTAATTTTAGGCACTTGGATATTCATTCTTATGAAAAAACATTTCAAATGGTTATTGAGTTGCCTGATAATTGCGGGTTGTGCCAATAATTCATCTTCTAACAAAATTCCTGTTGTGGGTTTTCTTGATTTTATTGAAGATGCTACCATTGCACTTGCCAAAAAAGGTTTTTTTGATGCACTGGAGAAAAACGGATTCTCTGAAAAGGATTCAACCATTAAAATAGTTTATGCAAATGCGCAGGGAGATATACCTACACTTGGTCAGAGTTGTGATTTAATTCTTTCAAAAAATCCTGCGCTCATTGCAACTAATGTCACGCTGTCTACAATCACAGCTGTTCAACGTACCAAAACAATTCCAGTTTTTATGATGGTTTCTCCTCGCCCTGATTTAGCAAAACTTACGGATGACAAAGGAAATGCACCGGCTAATCTTTTTGGTGTTTATGAAACATTGGATTATCTCGATACTGCAATAACAGTTATAAAACAATTAAAGCCTGACGCAAAAATTGTAGGTACTATTTATAATCAGGCAGAGCCTCAATCACAGGCTGCCTTTGATAAATTGAAAGCTGGTTGTGATAAGCTTGGATTGGAATTAAAATATCTCCCTGTCAATAACTCATCTGAAACCCAATTGGTGACACAGTCATTATTAAATAAAAATGTAGATGTCTTTTTTGCGTTGCCCGACAATGTAATATTTGCTTCGTTTGAAACTGTAGTTAAAAGTTGTAATGATAAAAATATTCCCATTTTTACGAGTGAAGCAGGACTTGTAAGCCGAGGTGCTGTTGCAAGCTTTGGCGCTGATTTTTATCAATGGGGTTATCAGAGTGGTGAACAGGCAGTTGCTTATCTGAAATCATTAAAGGAAAAAAGTGAACCAGGTCTTCCAAAAAATTTACATCCTGAAATTGTAAAAGTGAGAAAGCGCGTTTACAATCCTGAAGCTGCTGCCAGATTTAATATTCAACCGGGCAAAGATTTTGTTCCTTTTAAGTAATCCCCAATAATGGATTTTTTAAGCACTGCGCTTTTACAAGGATTGGGTTATGCGTCTTTAGGCATTGGTATTTTTTTATCGCTGCGCATTTTTAATATTCCGGATATAACTACGGATGGTTCTTACACGTTGGGTGGAGTTATCACAGCCACTCTTTTAGCTTCGGGTGCGCATCCTGCTACTACGTTACTCGCTGCAATTAGTGGAGGAATGATTGCAGGAGCTATGACAGGAATTATTCATACCCGCTTAAAAATAAATCCATTACTTGCCGGAATTTTAGTGATGACCGCTTTATATTCGATCAACCTTTTTATCATGGGACGTTCTAATCTTCCATTGATAAATATTTGTACAGCATTCAATTGTTTTCCATTCGATAATCTTCAACATAGTTATTGGTTTGTGATGTTTTCGTTCGCTATGGTTCTCTTGCTCTTTATCACCTGGCTTTTAAAAACTGACTTTGGAATTGCCATGCGTGCAACGGGTAACAGTGAAGCAATGGTACGCTCAATGGGTGTGAATACAAACCGAATGAAAATTATTGGTCTTGCACTCGCCAATGGCTTAACCGCAATCAGCGGCTATCTCATAACACAGTACCAGGGATTTGCTGACATCAATATGGGAATCGGAATTGTGATTTCCGGATTAGGTTCAGTGATGATTGGTGAAGCATTATTAAAACCTTTTTTACAACGCGGACTTTTATATCATATCATCGCAGTGATAATAGGCAGTGTTTTGTTTAGAGTAATACTTGCGCTTGCACTTTCGTTGGGATTAAATCCTAACTTTTTAAAACTTGTTACAGCGCTCATTGTACTTCTTATTGTAGGTATCAGTAATGCGCGTAAACACACTGCAACATGATTAAGCTGGATCAGATAAATAAAAAATTTCATAAGGGTTTTCCCAATGAAAGTATTGCCATTCGCGAGGTTTCTTTAGAAATTGAAAATGGAGAATATGCAATTATAGTTGGTGCAAATGGTAGTGGTAAATCCACGCTGTTAAATTTGATTGCGGGAAATATTTTCGCTGATAAGGGTAAAATTTTCATTGATAACACAGATGTTACTTTCTTTAAAGATTATCAGCGAAGCAAATTTATCAGTCGTGTTTTTCAAAATCCTTTGCAGGGAACAGCACCTGATTTAAGTGTGCTTGATAATTTTCGTTTGGCAGCATTACGTACACAACGCAAAAAATTAATCTCTGGAATCAATAAAAAATTTGAACAGTTGGTTAAAGAACAAATCAGTGTTTTAAAACTGGGGTTGGAAAGCAAATTACACCAGATGATGGGAACATTATCTGGTGGTCAGAGGCAGGCATTAACATTAGTAATGGGAACAATGGCAAATTGTAAACTGATGTTGCTGGATGAACCTGCAGCTGCACTTGATCCACGCAGTGCTGCACTGGTAATGGAAAAAGCAAATGATATTATTTTGATGAATAAGTTAACTGCAATACTTGTTACACATAATATGAAAGATGCTTTAAACTATGGTAATCGTTTAATTCAGATGAAAGAAGGTGTTGTAGTTAAAGATTTAAATAATGAACAGAAAAAAAGTCTGGTACAAGCGGAATTATTCAGATGGTTTGATTGAGTAATCGTATATAAATTAAAGTTCTTTTTAAAACGGAAAGTATATTTTTACACTCCCTTATATTTTATGATATGAATAAAGTAGTTGCAAATGCTGATGTGGCAATTCAGGACATCAAAGATGGAATGACACTGGCTCTTGGTGGTTTTGGTTTGTGTGGAATTCCGGAGAATTGTATTAACGCACTTGTGAAAAAAGGAGTAAAAAATATTACATGCATCTCGAACAATGCAGGAGTTGATGATTTTGGTCTGGGACTTTTGTTGAAAGGAAAGCAGATAAAAAAAATGATTTCCTCTTACGTTGGAGAGAATGCAGAATTTGAAAGGCAAATGTTAAGCGGTGAACTTGAAGTAGATTTAATTCCGCAAGGAACACTCGCCACACGATTGATGGCTGCCGGTTATGGCATGCCTGCAATTTACACTCCTGCAGGTGTAGGAACAGAAATAGCACAGGGAAAAGAAGTGCGAAAATTTAAATTTAACGGAACGGAAAAAGATTATCTGATGGAATATGCTTTTGAACCTGACTTTGCAATTGTAAAAGCATGGAAGGGTGATAGCAAGGGCAATTTAGTTTTCCGTCTGACTTCACGCAACTTCAGTCCGTTGGTTGCCATGTCAGGAAAAATAACGATTGCAGAAGTAGAAGAGCTTGTACAACCCGGAGAATTAAATCCTGATAACATACATGTTCCCGGAATATATGTGCATCGGATTTTCCAAGGAAGTAATTATGAAAAGAGAATTGAACAACGTACAGTGCGGAAGAAATGATTTGATGATTTGGTAATTTGATGATTTGATAATGTTTAAAATATGCAAACCAATAAGGAGAATTTAATTGTTGAAAAAACCTTTCAATTTTCATTATCAGTAATAAGCTATTGTGAATATTTGATAGAGAAGAAAAAATTTAACATAGCCAATCAATTGTTTCGCTCTGGAACTTCTATAGGTGCTAATGTTCGAGAAGCACAAAATGTAGAAAGCAAACAGGACTTTATTCACAAGATGAAAATTGCAGCAAAAGAAGCAGACGAAACAGAATATTGGTTAGTACTTTGCAAAAATTCAAGGAGCTATCCGTCACCCAATGATTTATTAATCGAAATAGATTCCATTAATAAAATCTTGTCAAAAATTATCTCATCATCTAAAAACATTTCTTTGTCAGCGAGATAATTTTCATCATCAAATTACCAAATCACCAAATCATCAAATCAAATAAATGCTTGACAAAAACGGAATCGCAAAACGCATTGCACGCGAAGTAAAAGACGGAATGTATGTGAATCTCGGAATCGGTATTCCTACATTGGTAGCCAATTATCTTCCCGAAGGGGTTAACGTAACGTTGCAATCTGAAAACGGAATTCTTGGAATGGGTCCTTTTCCTTTTGAAGGTGAAGAAGATGCTGATTTAATTAATGCAGGAAAACAAACCGTAACACTTTTGCCCGGTGCTGCCATATTTGATTCTGCACTTAGCTTTGGAATGATACGTGCACAAAAAGTTGATCTCACAATTCTTGGTGCAATGGAAGTGAGCGAAGAAGGCGATATTGCCAACTGGAAAATTCCAGGTAAGATGGTGAAAGGGATGGGTGGCGCGATGGACTTAGTTGCTTCTGCAAAAAATATCATTGTGGCCATGCAGCATGTTAATAAAGCTGGTGAATCAAAATTGCTTCCTAAATGTACATTGCCATTAACCGGAATAAAATGCATAAAAAGAATTGTTACCGAGCTTGCTGTGATTGATGTAACTGCTCAAGGATTTAAATTAATAGAACGCGCTCCCGGAATTTCTGTAGATGAAATTAAAAATGCAACAGCAGGAAAGCTGATTGTTGAAGGAGAAATTCCGGAAATGGTTATATGATTTGCTGATTACTGATGTGTTAATGTGATGATAAAAAAATTATCAACCTTAATAAACAAATTATGAAACTTGAAACGAATAATCTAATTGTTAATTTAACATTTGAATTTGCATCTGAGATTATTGAATTGTGTGAGAATCTGGAAAGCAAACGAAAATTCAATTTAGCGAATCAATTATTTCGTTCAGGAACTTCCATTGGGGCAAATGTTTTTGAATCGCAACATGCGGAAAGTAGAGCCGACTTCATTCATATTTTGAAAATCTCCGCTAAAGAAGCTAATGAAACAAAATATTGGTTAATGCTTTGTAAACATTCAAAAAACTATCCTGACCCTGATGAATTATTAAAAAAACTAGAATCTATTCAGAAAATACTAACCAAAATCATTTCAACCTCAAAATCTAAAATTATCAAAAAGCAAAATATAATTAATCAACAAGTTTCCTTAGTTAACACATTAGCACATCAGTAATCAGCACATCAGCAATGACTGAACTCTCTATCATCATCCCCATCTATAACGAAGAGCAGAACATACTTCCGCTTTATACACGTTTAAAAAAAGTTGCTGAAAGAATTTCGCCTTCACATGAACTTCTCTTTATCAATGATGGAAGCAGAGATCGTTCAATTGAATTGATTCGTGATTTGGCAGTAAAGGATAACGCTGTTAAATACATCAACTTCAGCCGCAACTTCGGCCATCAGATTGCAGTTACTGCTGGATTGGATCACACCAAAGGTGAAGCCGTGGTTATTATAGATGCTGACTTGCAGGATCCTCCCGAACTGATTGCTGAGATGTATGCAAAAATGAAAGAAGGATTCCAGGTGGTATATGCAAAAAGAAGAAGCCGTTCAGGAGAAAGTTTTTTAAAAAAATATACAGCAAAAAAATTCTACAGGATACTTGCTAAAATTACTTCCATCTCCATCCCTGTTGATACAGGTGATTTCAGAATCATGGATAAGAGAGTAGTGGAAGTATTACGACACATGCCTGAACAGCAAAAATTTTTACGTGGTCAGATTTCATGGATAGGCTTCAACCAAACTTATGTTGAGTATGATCGTGGTGAACGTCATGCAGGTGATACAGGTTATACTTATAAAAAGATGATACGTTTTGCATTGGATGGAATCACATCTTTTTCAAACCTCCCGTTAAAGTTTGCAACAGCAATGGGTTTTCTTGTTTCCATCATTACTTTTTTTGTCAGCATTTATGCATTATATTCACGGTTCATTTCAAAAAGTTATGTTCCGGGTTGGACATCATTGATGCTTGCTGTAATGTTTATTGGTGGCGTGCAATTAATTTGCATTGGTATAATTGGTGAATACATAAGTCGCTTAAGTGCGAATGTTCGCAACAGACCATTGTATATTATGAGTGATAGTAATCTGGAAACCATAAAGTAAAATTTATTTTTTCGGATATTTGTAGTTTAAAGACAATAAAAATGAAACATGTATTATTGGAAATAAAGGACAGCAAAGCAGACTTTATTATGGAATTGCTAAGGAGTTTTTCTTATGTTAAAGCCAAATCTTTAACTCCGGAAAATGCTCAGTTAACAAAAGAGATAAAAGAAGCAGTTGAAAATCTTAATCTAATTAAGAAAGGAAAACTGAAGGGCAAACCAGCCAGAGATCTTTATAATGAATTATAATGTTATTTCAATTCCTCCTTTCGACAATCAGCTTAAACGATTGGCAAAGAAATACCCATCATTAAAAAAAGAGTTTCGTGAATTATTTGAAAGCCTTGAAAAAATCCCGTTTCAAGGTAATTCACTTGGAGATAACTGTTTCAAAATAAGGTTGGCAATTGCATCAAAAGGAAAAGGGAAATCGGGAGGAGCAAGAATCATTACTTATGTGCACCTGGCTCACTCAAATATTTACTTGTTGACTATTTATGATAATTCGGAAAAAAGAGGATTGACTGATCGGGAATTAAAACGGTTATTGCAATTTATTAATCCTGATTAATTTTCTCCATGGTTGGCGTCCTCGCCAACTATCAACAGATAAATACTAATGCTCAAATCAAAACTCAGCCAACTTTTCTGTGTCATCATTTTAATCACCGGTTGGCTTTTTTATTTTTATCATGACTTAATTCTTTCTCCAAATGATTACCTCACTGCTGATTGGGGTGACGGTGTAAAAGCGTATGCAGTTTTTATCGGTCACATAAAAAACGACAGCACCTACACCAACTATCAAAACATGAATTATCCGTATGGACAAACCCACATATTTACTGACGGACAAACAGGAATAGCAAACACATTAAAATTTCTGTCAAACTATTCTTCTTTCTTCCTTGATAATGCAATTGGTCTATATAACCTGATGATGATTTTTTCTTTTGTGGGTTGTGCAGTATTTCTTTTCTTAATCATCCGGAGATTAAACATGCCTCCTTTATTTAATATTTTAGGAAGTATTTGCATTACTGTTTTGTCTCCGCAAATTTTTCGCATGATGGGACACTTAACGCTTTCTTATGTTGTGTTTTTTCCTCTGTCATGGTGGTTGCTCATTAAATTTACCGAGAGCAGCAAGAAAATTTTATTTTCATCATTGATAATACTCAACAGTATCTTTTGGTTTTTTGTGCATCCTTATTATGTAATGATCATCAGTATTTTTTATGGCTTCTGGTGGATCATTTCACTTTTACAAAACAAAAATTTCAGAACGAAAGCAAATTTTTTATTTTCTTTTTTACATGTTGCCGTTCCTCTTATCATCACACGGCTTTATGTTTTGATAGTGGATATACATGCCTTCCGTTCTGAGTCTCCGATAGGTTTTTGGGAAAGCTATGCCAGATGGAATACCATATTCATACCAGTGTTACCGCCTTTCCTGAATTTTTTTAAGTTCTTTCTTCCACATCAAGGTCAGGAATTTTGGGAAGGTTGGGCATACATTGGATTGCCAGCTGTAATTGTTACGCTGTTTTCTTTATTTAAAATTATTCGCTACCTGTTTCGTAAAAATTATCGTTTGATATTGAAACCTGTTTTACCTGATTTTTTAAAAGCTGCTGTATGGGCTTCTGTTTTTGTATTGCTGTTTTCAATGTGTTTACCTTTTAGATTAAACATGCAATTTCTCGTTGACTGGTTTCCGTTTCTAAAACAGTTTCGCTCATTAGGTCGCTTTGCCTGGGTGTTTTATTATGTGTTTACAGTTTATAGTTTGTATGTATTATATCTCGCTTACCGCTATTGCAGTTCACGAAACAAAATAATTGCTCTTTGTTTTCCTCTTATTTTTTTCAGTGTGTACTTAGCAGAAGCATATCATTATCATGCTCCTGTAAGTAAAGCGGTTCTTCAGGGTAAAAATTATTTTAATCTGAAGTTTCTTCCGGATGATTATCGTGAAGTCATAGATAAAGTAAATCAAATTAGAAGTAATTACCAATGTATTGTTCCTTTACCATTTTATCATATAGGATCAGAAAACTTCAGTAAGCCCATTAGCGATGAAATGCTGCGTTCAAGTCTTGTTATCTCTTATTGGACAAACCTGCCATTGCTTGCTAATTCTGCAGCACGTTCACCTATGCTGGAAGCAAAAAATATTTTTCAGTTTTTCAGTCCGCCTTACATACATAAAGAAATTGAAAAAGATTTGCCAAACAAAAAATCATTCCTTGTTTTTTTAAATAAGGAAGAATTGAATTTGAGAGAAGAGGAATGGAAAAACAAATCACTTAAGATTTTTGAAAATAAAAGTTTTGAATTGCATGAATTATCATATGATGATCTATTTAAAAATAACAGCAATGAATTGATTAATGATTTCAGAAAAATTAAACCTTCATTATTTCCTTGCAACGGATTTTTATGTTCTTCAAAAACGGATACCATCATTTATAAAAATTATGATGACCGTGAAAGTAAAATTACTTATCGGGGAAAGGGTGCATTGCGAGGAGTAAAAAAAGAATACACTATTCTATTACCCGAAACCAATTATAAATTGTTGAGTAATAAAGATTACATCCTGAGTTTTTGGTATTATAATAAAGATGAATTACGATTACAATTAAGTGGAATCTTTAAAGAAACAGACGCTGAAAACAGCGAAGAGATTCAGCGGATTTCATTTTCACCTGACAGAAGTATGGTTATTGATGGTGACTGGTCGTTGGTTGAAATCAAATTTCGTTTGAAAACTAATGATTCACGCATTACTGTGATTTTAGGTGGCAATGATGATTCGGATCAGGAAATTTTTATGGATGAGTTATTGATCAGAGCAGCTGATATTGATTTTTATCAGACAGATAAGAATGGAAATATGATAGCAAAAAACGCAATTCCGGTTAAGAATCATTAAAGAGACATTGCACTTTAGTTGTAACAAATTACATTTGCTCCCACAAAAAAAATAATATGATTCATAGCTGTACCAAACTCTTAGTATTAGGAATATTTTTAATGATTATTTCCTGCGGTAAACCACAAAAGGAAGGTTATTATTTTCAGGACTTTGAAAATATAAGTCAATGGTTTGCTGAAGGCGCAACACCACAAATCACCAATGAAATAGCGAGAAGCGGTGAATTTTGCACCAAGATGGATTCTTTAAACCCTTACAGTCAGAGTTTTGCTAAAAAAATGTCTGAAATAAAAGCGAAGGGATATAAAAAGGTAAAAGTGAAAGTGTGGGGTGCAATAAGTAATACATCGGCTCGATGTAAATTAGTGGTTTCGGTTAACATCAATGACCAGGTACTTTTTTGGAATGGTATTCCTTTTAATCAGTTTGTTTCAAAACCTAATACATGGGGACTTATTACTACTGAAGTTGATCTCGAAAAATATCCTGGTGATGGACATTTCAAGGCGTATGCTATAATAGATGGTAAAGAAAAAGCTTACATGGATGATGTGGAAATCCAATTTTCAAAGTGATGTGTAGCATTCGAAATATTTTTAATTAGCTGATTACTTGTTTTAATTATCAAAACAGTATAATTAAATATCGTCACTTTTATTTAGTGTAATAGATATCATAAACCTTATCAATAAATCCCCAGCCAAAGCGGTTTAGATTAGGCGTGGTAGAAATTATAATTACAAATTCCCGTTGTTCAATTTCTTTTTGAATATCTAATTCATTTACGTAAATCCAATGATCGGTAAATTCATTGTGCGCCATATTAAAAGAGCCCCAATTATAAGATTTTGGTGAAAAGGTTGATTTGACAAAACCCACTTCTACTAAATTATTATAATAACTATCAGAGACTGTTAACACATCAGGTTTTATTTTGCCTGTTGTGTCAAAATGCATAATGGGAAATGCTGTTTTATATGCTTTGATAGGAAATAACAAATTCATTCCATCCGATAAGTCACGGTCATTTTTTGGAATGGTGTCTCTTATTTCAGCACCAGTCATTTTAACATTGCTGTAATTTTTACCCGAAATTCTTTTCATGTTTTCTATTAAGGTGTCGGCTGCAATTGCTACACCGTACATGCTCCAATGCGTACCTCCTTGTGGATACAAAGGATATATGGTTTTGTTTTTATGTTCGATAAACCATTTATTAAAATCAAAGAGATTTATTTTTTCAGCCAATAAAGTTTTACGATATGCTTCATAGTTATTCGGTAATTTTTTCTCAAGAATTTCTTTGTACTGATCAGGAAGATATTCGGGAAAAAAATCGGCTTTGCCCGGAGCTAACAATACCAGAAAATGAATTCCTTTTTTACTTAATGTATCCTGAATTTTTTTCAGCTTGGCGCATTGATCACTGATCAGGTCCTGTCCAACAAAATCTTCTCCGTCATAGGCATCAATATAAAAATCCTGAAACAACTGATGATCTTTTCCTACCAATACATTGGAGGCGTGTACTTCATCATATAAAGAATAAGCAATCTGATTATAAATTTTTACAAGAAGGTTTCTAAATCCAACGCGATATTTACAATACTCATTGTACTTTTCCTGAAACTCTCCGCTCCAAACTGTGCTTTTATTGCATTCAGGAGTTGGGGGTATATTGTAATCTCCATATAGCGAAACATCGAGAAACAATCTGAATTTCTGTTGTATCAATGGCAGGCACAACAGCATCATGAACAAACAAAAGACAATGTGTTTCGCTTTGTAAAACATTTAAAATCTGAAATAGATAAATGGATTAAAACCTGTAACTGTTACTTCTGCTAAACTCCACACGAACAGACACGAGCAAGCGATAGATAAAAAAACAAATCTCTTTTTTGTCAATAGAGAATAATATGCTAATTGTTTTTCTTCAGCATTTTTTACCGCACCGATAAAAGAAAATATCAAAGCTGCTATTGCCAGGATTATAAAACGATGACTTAAATTAATGTCAAAAGACTCGGGTAAAGAAAACATTTTGTCTAAATATTCTATTGCCTGAGTTAAAGTAGCTGATCTGAAAAAAACCCATCCAATCATTATAATAATAAAAGTTATCATAATCCTGAAAGGACTTGCCAGCTTGGATAATAATCGAATCAAAAAAATGCGGTCTAAGATTAAAAAAGTTCCGTGAAAAATTCCCCACACAATAAAATTCCAGGAGGCTCCGTGCCAGAAACCTGAAAGCAGAAAAACAATCCAAAGGTTGATGTACATACGTCTGGTTGAAACTTTATTTCCTCCTAATGGAATGTACAGGTAATCGCGCATCCATCGGCTTAATGTCATGTGCCATCTTCTCCAGAAATCAGTGATGCTTTGTGCGATGTATGGATTGTTAAAATTTTCAGGAAATATAAAACCCATCATTCGCGCCAGGCCAATTGCCATGTCGGAGTAGCCACTGAAGTCGAAATAAATCTGGAATGTATAAGCCAGCACTCCCACCCAGGCTTCCAATGTGGTGATGTCTGAAACTGATTTATTAAAATACTGATCTGCTACCACCGCCATAGCATTGGCGATTATTACTTTTTTTGATAAGCCGATGATGAAGCGATATAACCCTAAAAGTTTATTGTCAATTGTTTCCTGGTTTCGCCTGTCTTTTATCTGATCCGCTATTTCGTTGAAACGAATGATAGGACCTGCTACCAATTGAGGAAACAATAAGATATATAAGCCATAATCTGATAATTTATTCATTGGCTCTTTTACTCCCCTGTAAACATCAATGATGTAACTTAACTGATGAAACGTAAAAAAAGAAATACCTATTGGCAAAGCAATGTTGAGTACATTCATTTGATCAATGCCAATTCCATCAAGAACAGCATTAACATTTTCGATAAAGAAGTTAACGTACTTAAAATACATCATCATTCCCACACTGATTATTATAGAGAAAATAAGCAGTGCTTTTTTTCTCTTTGCATTTGCTTTATATATGGCTTTAGCTAAAAAGAAATCCAGAATGAGTGAAGCCATCAGCACAAAAACAAAACGTGGTGCACCCCATGCATAAAATAATACACTTGCGAAAACAATAGTGTAATTACGGTATTTAAGCGGGGTTATAAAAAGCAGTAAAAGAAAAATGGGTAAGAAAATACAAAGGAATAAATTGCTGCTAAATACCATACTTAGTTATTCGGTGTCACTTTTTTAAGATTGCAGCACTTGGGGATTTGTGAGCGAAACTAAATAATAAATTTCAACAAGAGTAAGAGATTTTTTAGTCTATAAATAGCGTCTTCTAAGCTTAAAAGCTGAAGCTAATATTCATCAATTCCTTTGTATGCATTAGCAACATCAGGTTTTTTGAGGTCATAAGGGTTCCATCGTTTGTCTCTTATAAATACATCCCAATATGCTTTTTGTGTCATCGCCTCCCAGTGTATCTGACTTTTTTTAAATTGATACGTCTGGTAAATATTAAGAAAAATAAAAAATGCAGTTAAGCAAAGTCCCGGTACTAAAAACTTTGACTCGAGTAATTTTTTAAAAAACAATGCGAGGGAAATGGATAAATAAGGATAAAAATCAACCATCGTGCGTTGCGAAAAAGTTCCTCCATACCACCAGCACCACCAGCTGAATGTTACATAAACGGTTACAATAAAAAGAATTATTAAAGTATAGAAATACTCCGGAATATTCTTTTTAAGAAACAACATTCCTAAAATACTAAAGCTCATTACAGGAGTATAAAGAAGCCATCCTTTACGGTAGCTGAACAATCCTTCTGCTATATGTGGATTGCTAAAAAAGAAACTTTCTTTCTGATAAGAATAATAAACCCAGTTACCGGTAATGTAATGCCAATACAATAGCTGAGGCACAAACATCAGGAATGAAGCAGATAGAATCAATAATAAATAATGGAAGTTGTTTTTAAAAAAAATTACTTTGTTCTTCAAAGAAGCGCTGTTATAAATTTGATATAGAATAAATACCAACACAACGAGTACATTAACAGGTCTTATTAATACAATTAAACCTCCAATAAGTCCTATCAGTATGGATTTTATCACGGTTGGCTTATTATGCCATTTTATGGTGAGAAAAAGAAAAATAGCACCAAGAGTAAAAGTATAAGCATGCGTAAGCAATGCCTCCAGCGTGCTTTGGTAAAACAGGTTTGTACCTAAGCCAAGTGTCAACAATGTTAATGCAACAATCTTTTCTTCAAAATATAATAACAAGATCTTTCGGAGAAAAATAAAACCAATTATAACATAGATAATAGTTCCAAGATATAAGGCAAAACCATAAGGAATAGAATAACCATTGGTTTCATATCCTAAAAGTTGTGCTAAGCCATGTCCTATAAAAAAGAATGGAGAATATAAAATTGACATTCCACAAGTCATTTTAATTATGGTATTTCCGTTAGGTGCCTTCTCAGGCCAGAAATGATTTCCCTCTTTTCCACCATCAGTAAATGTGAGCTTAATATCATGATGAATAAAGATAGCAGGCAGATAGGAATAATAAAATATGACATCCTGGTCAATAAAATTTGTTTGTTTGAAACGTTTAAATTCCAGGAATTTCCATAAAAAGAAAATGGAAATAATTATAATTGCAACACTGGATAGTTTTTTGGGTATCACGATTTTTTGATCAAAATTTTTTTTCAGAGGTCATGGTAAATATACAGAACCGGACAGAATGGAAAGTTCTATTGACTCAGCGATAATCTTAGATTTATGAATACAACTTTAAAGTAAGCTATTATATTTGCCAGTGTGCAATTAAAACCGAACACAAACATCCTGACTTATCCCTGTATTACAAAATCAACCGCCCGATTGCTGTTGGGTCTTATGATGTTAGTGCAGTCCGTTTTGTTTTTCTCCTGTAAAGAATCTCCAAAGGTGCAAGGTGGACTTTATTTTAAAAACAATATAGAGTCTTCATTGGGATGGTATACAGATGCCACAATTTTTAAAACTAAAGATGCGCATTCAGGAGAATATGTTTCAAAAATTGACTCAGTTACAATTTATAGTCTTGGATTTAATTTGCCTCTCTCTATTGTTAATGAAAGATTCCTTCCGGTTACGGAAGTAAAAGCATCGGTTTGGGCAATGTTTAAATCAAGGAGTGCAAAAGGTGCGTTAATTACGGAACTTAAAAAAAATGATTCACTCATTACATGGCAATCGGTGCGGTTACAGCAATACTGTCTGGAAGCTAATAAGTGGTATAAAGTAGAATACATTTTAAATCTTAAGGATAATGATTTTAACAATAGTGAAAACCTTTTCCGTTTTTATGTTGCAAATGACAGCAAGGAAGAAATTTATTTAGATGATTTTGAAGTGGAATTTCTTAATTAGTTTTCGATATGAATAAATTTTTTAAGAAAAATATTTACTCAAAGATATCATTCATAATTATTTTTATTTATTCTTTAGTTTACTTAAAAATAAATTGCCTTGATAATGAGCGATGGAAGCATATTATAAGTGGTGATGGTTTGGGCTATTACGCTTATTTGCCAGCTACATTTATTTATCATGACTTCACATTCAAATTTGTTTATGAGGTAGACAAAGAGATGAATAAAGAAGTGGGAGTGCCCCCTGATTTTTTTATGAAAGAAGTAGATCATGAAAAAGTAAATAAATATTTTGCAGGAGTCGCACTGTTGTTAATGCCTTTCTTTTTTGCAGCTTGTATTCTAAGTTATCTGTTTAATTTTCCTGTTGACGGTTATTCACTGCCATTCCAGTTGTCTGTTTTTTTTGCATCCGTCTTTTATCTTTTATTAGGGTTGTATTATGTGAAAAAATTATTAGACCGTTATTCTATTTCAGATCGCATAATAGCATTTACTATGATTGCCTTTGCACTTGGTACAAATCTTAGGAATTATTATCTGCATGAACCGTCCCTCTCTCATGTTTATTCTTTTTCATTAATTGCCATGTTTTGTTACTATTCAAAAATTATTTCAGGCGATTTCAAAAACAAACATTTATATTTCTTATTTGTTATTACATCATTAATAATCATTTGTCGCCCTGTAAACGGAATTGTGCTTTTATCTTTTCCTTTCTTTTCAATGAGTTTTAATTCGTTCCTATTAACAGTTAAAAAAATTCTCAGCAAAAAAAGGATATTAATTTTTGGACTGGTAACACTACTATCAATAATTTTTATTCAATGTTTTGCTTATTATATTCAAACAGGAAAATGGTTTGTGTATGGATACAAGGAAGAACATTTAGATTTCCTGAAACCCCAATTAGATACTGTTCTATGGAGCTACCGAAAAGGTTTATTTATTTATACTCCACTTGTCTTCCTTTCGCTTTTTGGTTTTTATTACTTGTTTAAACAAAATATATTCAAGGCAACTGTATTACTTCTTTTTCTTTTATTGTCGCTTATGTTA
>JANLUX010000446.1:0-9073 GCA_031363705.1 Bacteroidota bacterium | reverse complement strand
TATGCTTGTTCCCAATCAAGTTTACCGTTGGTGGTTTTAAACAACTCTGCCTCAAATCCATAAACATGTGTTCGCTGTAAATGAACCACTGATGGACGATGGGCCATAACAAATCCATAATTCATTCTTGCATCCACCATCCATTTTCCCGATATTGAATCCTGTGCGTTAACATCCACGTTATGTCCGACAAAAAAGAGCAATACAAAACTGCTCTGTAAATAAAATTTAACACGGATTTTCATTCGGGAGGGCAAAAATAGAAAGATATACCTTTGCCGAATGCAGGAGAAACTGAAAGCTTTTGAGCGATTATTGAATATAATGGATGATTTGCGTACTCAATGTCCATGGGATAAAAAACAAACGATGGAGAGTTTACGCCATCTTACTATTGAAGAAGTATATGAGTTAGCCGATGCAATTCTGGATAAGGATACTCCTGAAATAAAAAAAGAACTGGGTGACATTTTACTGCATATTGTTTTTTATTCACGCATTGCTTCCGAGACAAATGATTTTGATATTAAAGATGTGATTGATGCTGTTTGTGAAAAAATTATTCATCGTCACCCGCATATTTATGGTGATCCCGATAATTCGGGACAAGTTGTAAAGGTTAAAGATGATGCAGAAGTAAGCCGTAACTGGGAAAAGCTGAAACTAAAAGAAGGAAAGACGTCAGTGCTCGAAGGTGTTCCTGTTTCATTACCTGCATTGGTAAAATCCATGCGCATTCAAGAGAAGGCTCGTGCAGCTGGTTTTGACTGGGAACGCAAAGAACAGGTGTGGGAAAAAGTACTGGAAGAAATGAATGAATTAAAAAAGGAATTGCACGAAACTAATCATGAGCGCGCCAAAGCAGAATTTGGTGATGTATTGTTTGCATTGGTTAATTATGCGCGGTTCCTTAACATTGATCCTGAAGAAGCATTGGAAAGAACCAATAAAAAATTTATCAAACGGTTTCAATATTTAGAATCTTCTGTTAATTCCAATGGACAAAAACTTTCTGAAATGAGTTTAGATGAAATGGATGTGTATTGGAATGAAGCGAAACAAAAGGGAATGTGATAATTTGATGATTTGATAATTTGCTGATTGCAAATGAACTTTAACCTTGAACTTTAAACTATTGTAAATGAAATTGAAAATTGGCGATAAAGCCCCATCATTTAACACTTTCGATTCGGATAAGCAACCTTTGAATTCTGAAGACTTGAAAGGACAAAAATTTTTGCTGCTCTTTATTCCCGCTGCTTTTACCAGTACTTGCACCCGGGAGTTTTGCGCTATACGTGATGATATTGCACGTTACAATAATTTAAAAGTAAAAGTTATTGGCATATCCACTGATAGTGTGTATGCGCTCAAGAAATATAAAGAAGAGCAATCACTTAATTTTACTTTGGCTTCTGATTTCAATAAGGAGATTTGTGCAGCCTATGGATCGCAATATGAACTATTTAATTACGGAATGAAAGGAGTAGCCAGGCGTTCAGCTTTTGTGGTAGATGAAAATGGGTTTATTCAGTATGCGGAAGTGCTGGATAATTCATCGCATATTCCAAATTTTGATGCGATAAATGCGATGATTGAAAGAATAACGGCAATAGTTTGATTTTAACTTTAGACTTTTAACCCTTTGCACTTGTGCAAAAGTAACGCAACCCGAAAACAAACTATTTTTGCCGCGTGTCTGATATCATTCAACTTCTTCCCGATTCGGTGGCTAACCAGATTGCTGCAGGAGAGGTTATTCAACGTCCTGCTTCTGCTGTTAAAGAGTTGCTGGAAAATGCTGTGGATGCCGGAAGCAATCATATTCAGCTCATTATCCGTGATGCCGGAAAAACTTTGATACAGGTGATGGATAATGGAATCGGCATGAGTGTGACAGATGCACGATTAAGTTTTGAGCGCCATGCAACCTCCAAGATTCGTTCGGCTGATGATTTGCTGAGTTTGCACACGATGGGTTTTCGCGGAGAAGCGCTTGCTTCAGTAGCTGCCATTGCTCAGGTTGAATTAAAATCCAGACGGACGGAAGATGAAGTAGGTACTTCTGTAATAATTGAAGGGGCAGAATTTATCAGCCAGGAAAATTGCGTTTGCAATAAAGGAACATCCATTGCCATCCGCAATTTATTTTATAATGTTCCTGCACGCAGAAATTTTTTAAAATCAAACCCTGTTGAAACACGTCATATTATTGAAGAGTTTACACGTGTTGCATTGTCTCATCCCGCTATTGCATTTTCTTTTCATCATAACGACATGCAGGTGTTTGATCTTCGCGCTGGCAATTTAAGACAACGCATTGCAGCCATCTTCGGCAACTCCTATAACGAACGATTGGTACCTGTTGAAGAAGATACATCCATTGTAAGGCTGACCGGTTATGTCTGCAAGCCTGAGTTTGCAAAGAAGAGCAGAGGTGAACAGTATTTTTTTGTGAACAGTCGTTATGTAAGAGATGCTTACCTGCATCATGCTGTTAGTGCTGCTTTTGAAAACATGATCAGTAAAGACAGTTATCCTTCTTACTTTATCAATATGGAAATTGATCCTGCGCATATTGATGTAAATATTCATCCTACCAAAACAGAAATAAAATTTGAGGATGAAAAATCTGTTTACGCCATTATGCGTGCTGCTGTTAAACGTGCATTGGGAAAATTCAGCGTTGCTCCTTCACTCGACTTTGAGCAAGAGCGAAGTTTTGATATTCCACTGGAGCAATTAGGTACATTGCCAAAGCCTCCTACAATAAAAGTTAATCCCAATTACAATCCATTCAGACCTGAAACAATGGAGCAGTCAACCGGATCAAAAACATGGACTCCTCAGTTGCAAAGACAACGCACTGAAACCTGGCACCAGCTATATAAGGAGTTGGATAAAGTTGAATTGCCATCAACTGAAAATGTGCCTTCAACAATTGTAAGACAGTTGCCTGAGATAAATGAGCTGGATGAAAGTTGTTTCTTCCAGATACAATTACAATTGATTGTGGTTACACATGAAAAAGGATTGTTAGTTATTGATCAGCAGTTGGCACACGAGCGGATTTTGTTTGAACGCAATCTGAATAATCTCATTGATAAACCTGCAGCAGCACAACAGCAGCTCTTTCCGCTTAATATGGAATTTACCACGGAGGATGCAATGTTGATGAAAGAACTGCAACCCGAATTGCGGCAAATGGGTTTTGATATTCACGAATTTGGTAGGAATGCTTTTGTTTTGCATGGCGCTCCTGTAGAGGTTGAATCAGGAAGAGAGACAAAACTTTTGCATCAGATGATTGATCAGTACAGGCATAATCGTGATGAGCTCAATTTGGAAACACGGAGTAACCTGGCACTTTCTTATGCAAAAAGTCTTGCCATAAAAAAGGATACACCTTTAAGCCTACGTGAAATGAAACACCTGGTCACAGAGCTGATGACTTGTGAAAATCCATTGTTAAGCTATAGCGGAAAAAATATTTTAATTCATATTGGTGTAGAAGAATTACTATCCCGTTTCAATAAAAAATAAAGCTTACCAAAAAAATAGCGGGATACAAATATTACGAATGAACGAATTAAATACCATGACATTTTTTATTTCTGCAGATTTTCAAATCCTTAATTCCTACAATTATTATTATTTAATTTCTTCATCACTTTTTTAATTATAAATGTACCAGGAATATCGCCCCAGTCGCTTCCAGATTTTACCACCGGTTGTAAAAAATCTTTTAATTGTAAATGGTATCATGTACCTGGCAACAATGGTGCTGCAGGAAAAATTCGGTTATGAACTTTCTGAATATTTAGGATTACATTTTCCCTCGTCAGAATACTTTTATCCGCATCAGTTCCTCACACATTTATTTATGCATGGAAGTTTTCTGCATATATTTTCAAACATGCTTGGCTTATGGATGTTTGGAAACATGTTAGAGAATCTGTGGGGAGGAAAAAGATTTTTAATTTATTATATCGTATGCGGCTTGGGTGCTGCAGGTATTCATACTCTTTTCACCTGGTATGAAATTGAACACGTTCGTCATGTAATTGAAAATTATGCAGCTACAGCAAACCCGGTTGACTTCAAACTTTTTCTTTCACGTTATAAACACTTAGTCGGTACTGAACAATATGATCATATTAATAATTTGTATGCGTCATGGCAACGATCACCAAGTGACCCTGTATTAATAAAGGAATCTGTAAATATCGCTTATGAGATTTTAAAAAATAAAACAGATGTTCCCACCGTAGGGGCCAGTGGCGCTGTGTTCGGGATACTGCTTGCATTCGGAATGTTATTTCCTAATACGATCATCTATGTTTATTTTGCTATTCCTATGAAAGCAAAATATTTTGTGATGTTATATGGTTTGTTTGAACTTTATTCAGGATTTCAAAATAATCCTGCTGACAATGTTGCACATTTCGCTCATCTTGGTGGCATGCTCTTTGGCTTTATAATGATTAAGTGGTGGAATAAAAAAAACAGAGCGCATTTTTATTAGGATTGCAAGGTAGAACCAAATACTTTTTATTATCGTACACATTGATTAATTAAATAATCTCTGACAGTGGGGAGGCAATGAAAAAAATATTAAGTGATATAAAACTGAGTTATGGAAATGCACATGCATTGTATCGCCTCATGGTGATAAACATTGCTGTATTTCTGGTGATAATGATTGCGCGTACGTTGTTCTTTTTATTTCAACTGCCAACAGATATTATCAGTATTGCAGTGTATAAATTAAGTCTTCCGTCTGATTTAGCCAGTATCCTCATTCAACCATGGGCTTTTATAACTTATATGTTTCTGCACCAGGAATTTTTTCACATCCTGTTCAATATGCTTGTTTTATATTGGTTAGGAAAATTATTTACTGAATATCTTGGAAATGGTAAGTTATGGGCTACATATATTTTAGGAGGGTTAAGCGGAGCGTTTTTATATGTAATCGCATTTAATTTATTCCCTGTATTTGCTGCATCAGGTGAAGCAAGATTAATGGGAGCATCTGCCGGTGTTATTGCTGTGATGGTAGCTGCTGCTACATTGTTGCCTGATTATACTGTATTCCTTTTATTATTTGGCCCTGTCAAACTCAAGTACATTGCTATCTTTTCCATTTTGCTTTATGCCATCAGTATTCCCGATGGAAATGCAGGAGGTAACATTGCCCATTTAGGCGGAGCTTTATTTGGTTTTATTATGGTGAAGCAGTTGCAAAAAGGAAACGATATTACTGCATGGTTAGTCAGACTTTTTTCAAAGAGAAGTAAACCTCGCATGAAAGTGGCCTCCAGAAAACGTGCACAGAATACAGAAGAAGATTTTCACGCTGACAAGAAAAAACGCCAGGAAGTAATTGATCGTATCCTCGATAAAATAAGTCAGAGTGGATATAGCAGTTTGAGTAAAGAAGAAAAAGAAATTTTATTTAAAGCGAGTAAAAATATTCGCGAGGAATGAAAATCAGTTTTAAATTTGTACTTGTAATTTTAAATATTTTATCGTGTTTCCTGTTTTGGGATTTTTAGGTTTCTATTTGGGATTATTTATTTAACGCTGTTATAAAAGTAAAAATTGTTCACAATTAAATTTTCGTCAATTGATGTTGTTTTACGCTGTAAGACAATCATAAACTATCAACTGTCAACTTTCAATTGTCAATGTTTCGTTCCTTGGCATACTACTTGAAAAATATAATAATAACTTCTACTTTAATTAATTATTTAAACCTTTAATAAATTTAAAAAAACAATGAGAGTTAAAATTTCTTTCCTCAGGGATCAGATGTCAGCCAACACAATCCCTCTTCATCACCAGGCTTTACTGGCAGATAGTCTTTACAACATTATTGACACTTTTACCAGTGACCGGTCTTTAATCAATTTCTCGTCATTGAAAGGCACGAGTAAGATTCAGAATGGCTTCATGCGTTTCTTATCATCAAAAGTTACTTTGGTAATATCCAGCAGTAAAGAGGATTTGGTTGAAAAACTGGTAGCCAAAATTTTTGAGATGCCTTACCTGAGTGTTGGTAAGATGAACCTGATGCCCCGTAGTCACGAGGTTATTCCTGATCCTGAATTTGCACAAAAAATGCGTTACCTCTGCATCAGCCCGATGATTCTTGTTGATCCGCGTAAAGATCCTGATCGGAGCCAGCATACTATTGATCCTACCTCTCAGGAGTTTTCTGATGTGTTATATGAACAAACACTCGACAGGATGGAGAAAGCAGGCTTTACAGAATCACAGCTTAATAATTTTGCTGAGTTTGATGCACAACCAGACCGTGATTATGTGCAAAAACTGAATGAAACAGGTAAAAAGTTTGCACGTTTCTATAAAGGTGCTGATGGATCTACAATGATGGGATACCTCTTACCTTTTACATTGCATGCACATCCTGATGTACAGCGTTTCATCTGGGATTGTGGCGCAGGTGTATTGAACGATCAGGGTTATGGTATGGTTGATCTTGTGAAAGTAAGCATGAACTGATTGAACATATAAATTATAATGTTATCAGAACAGGGTCATTCGTGATCCTGTTTTTTTATTTTTAGCCTGTGCATAATTCACTGAAAATTTTATGAGTCTCAGAAGTAAAATTTTATTTGTCATTTCCATTTTTCTGCTGCTTTCTGTTGGCTCTCTTTTTCTATATCGCAATTCATTGCTGCAATATGAAATTCATAAAGTGCAGAAAAAATTATTAAACAATTACCGTGTTGGTCTTACCATTCAGGATTATGGATTTGAAGGGATTCGTGATGTCTATTTCAGAAAAATAATTCTTGCTCCTTTAAAAGGAGACACCCTTGCAAGCATTCAAAATGTGGAGTTGAAGATCAGTCTTGGATTATTGCTGCGTTTAAAACTGGGGTTCAAGGAAATATATGCTGACAGTATTTTTATTAATGCAGTAAAGAAAGATTCCATTAGCAATTATTCTTTCTTATTTAAAAAAAAGGCTGTGGACGATACTGTTATCATGTCAAAGACGATGGGTTATCATGAACGAATGAGCATGATCATCGGAAAATTAAACCGTGTTTTCACTTCTAATATTTTGTTGCGTGATGTAGAATTTCATAATCATCAAAATGATAAAGAAGAAATAATCGAGATGCCTGCTCTTGCTTTTGATGGTGACAGGTTTAAGTGTGGTATCATTACTACTTCTCTCACAGGTGTTTCAACTTATGATATTTCAGGAAGGGTAAATGTAAAAGAGTTGCGATATGATTTCAGTGCAAAAAGAATTAGTAGTGAGAACGCATCACTTCCTTTTTTTGATTTGGCTGACAGCCTCAAAGTAACTTTTGACAGTGCACATTTCAGCATGGATGCCAATGATGAAAAAGATAATTTACCTCTTGGATTGTCTTTTAATATAAATAACCTGGTGGTTAATCACTGGAGGATTTCAAATCAGGATGTGTCGTTTCCAAATCTCGGTTGTGATATCAATGCAACAGTGAGTGATGATAAGATTGCTTTAAATTCAGGTTCAGTCATTCAGATTGCAAAGCTGGTGTTAAACGTAGGAGCATTATATCAGCGTAAGCCTGATCCAATAATAAAATTAGATGTTCAATTCAATGCTACCGCTGAAATTTTTTTCAGCTCATTGCCTGATGGAATGTTTAACACGCTTAAAGGATTGCAAGCTACAGGTGACTTAAAATATAATCTCCATTTCGATGTCAATAAAAATCATCCTGACGATCTTGTTTTTGACTCTGAACTAAAGAAGGAAAATTTTCAAATTAAAAAATACGGAGAAGAATATTTTCCGCGCATCAATCAGCCATTCATCTACACTGCAATGGATCGTGATCGCATGATGCGTTCCATTTTTATTGGTGAAGGCAATCCGATGTTTACTTCCCTTCCAAATATTTCTGATTACCTGAAAAATGCAGTACTCACTTCTGAAGACCCAAGCTTTTTTCAGCATGGCGGTTTTGTGGAAGATGCTTTTCGCGAATCCATTGCTGAAAATATTAAGCAAGGCAGGTTTGCAAGAGGAGGAAGCACCATAAGTATGCAACTGGTGAAAAATGTTTTTCTCAGTCGTAATAAAACGGTTTCGCGTAAATTGGAAGAAGCGCTGATCGTTTGGTTAATAGAAAAGAATCATTTGGTGAGTAAGGAACGTATGTTTGAAATTTATCTCAACATTATTGAATGGGGACCTGATGTGTATGGAGCAGGCGAGGCATCACAATTTTATTTTAACAAACATCCTCATGATCTCACACTAGCTGAAAGTATTTTCTTAAGTGAGCTGATTCCTCATCCCAAATATTTTAAATATGCATTTGATTCAGCCGGCCATCTCAAACCTTATCACAAAGGATATTTTGATTTGATAGGCAACCGTTTGTTAACCCGCGAAAAAATTACTCAACAGGATTTTGATAGTTTGAAACCTGATGTTGTTTTAAGAGGAAGAGCATTGGAATTTATTTTACCAACAGATACAATTCCGGCTGACTCAACAGAGATGGAACAGATCGAAATTTTGGAATAAAGTATATATCTAGTTTTAATTAATTAGTTATTGACTACAATAACATTGTTTTATATTTGAACTTAATTTCAACGGGACAATTAACTGAAGTAAATTACTGTGGCTGATAAATATCCTATCATTTTGAATAAGTTACATGATGGCGTCTCAGTATTGCAATATTGTGATAGAAAAGATAAAGGTTCATTGGAGGACTATTTTGCTGGATTTTTTAATTATAATGGCAATATCAAAATTGATAGAAATCGAAAAATTTTTATTGGCAATAATTAAATTATTCCAGATTACTTAATTATCCATAACGAGAGTAAGAAACGCTTAATTGTAGAAATTGATGAGCCTTATACGCTAGACGAGGATGGCATTTTAATTCCAATCCATGTAAAAAATACGGATGATTATAAAAACAAATTGCTTGTTAACCATGGGTTTTCGGTTATTCGTTTTGCGGAGGAACAAATTGCATTGTATCCTCGAGAATGTGTTAATCTCATAAATTCATTTATT
>JANLUX010000432.1:0-6405 GCA_031363705.1 Bacteroidota bacterium | reverse complement strand
TTTTGAAGAAGACATTATTATACAGCGTCAGCATACGCTCAATGCTATGAATGGCGATCTGGTTAAGGTAATTTTGTTTGCACAGCGTCCGGGAAAGCGTGGTGAAGGAGAAGTAGTAGAAGTTTTAGAACGTGCACGAACGGAGTTTGTTGGTATCGTTCAGTTATCACAACGATTTGCTTTTCTCTCAACAGGCAATCCTAGGAATGGTGTTGACATTTTTATTCCACTTGCAAATATTAATGGTGCTGCTGATGGTGACAAAGCAATGGCGCGCATTACGGAATGGAATCCGGAAGCAAAAAACCCTACAGGAGAAATTACAAAAGTGCTTGGCAGACCCGGAGATAATGACACCGAGATGGATGCCATTTTAGTAGAGTATGGTTTCCCGCTTTCGTTTCCTGATAAGGTAGAACGCGAATCAGAGCAAATTCCTTTTGAAATTTCTAAAAAAGAAATTGCAGCAAGAAAAGATTTCAGAAAAATTACAACCTTCACCATTGACCCTGTGGATGCAAAAGATTTTGATGATGCGCTTTCAATCCGTAAATTGAAAAACAATAATTGGGAAATCGGAGTACACATTGCTGATGTTACTCATTATATGCAAACCGGCACTGCATTGGATGACGAAGCATTTGACCGTGCAACTTCTGTTTATCTGGTTGATCGTGTTATACCCATGTTACCGGAAAAATTAAGCAATCATGTTTGTTCATTGCGTCCTAATGAAGACAAGCTTTGTTACAGTGCAGTTTTTGAAATGAATGATAAAGCGGAAGTTTTAAATGAATGGTTTGGCAGAACTGTTATTCATTCTGATAAACGCTTTAGTTACGAAGAAGCACAACAGGTGATTGAAACTGGTAATGGTGATTTGAAAGATGAAATATTGACGATGGATCGCCTTGCAAAAATTTTACGGAAAGAAAGATTTAAAAAAGGCGCTATTAGTTTTGAGAAAGCAGAAGTAAAATTTCGTTTGGATGAAAAAGGTTTTCCATTGGATGTTTATATAAAAGAAAGTAAAGACAGCAATAAGCTGATTGAAGAATTTATGTTGCTTGCCAATAGAAAAGTAGCAGAGTTTGTTGGGAAGATGCATTTAAAATCAGATACACATAAAGAAGAAATTCCTTTTGTATATCGTGTACATGATTCACCTGTTGAAGATCGTTTAAACACATTCGCATTGTTTGCAGGTAAGTTTGGTTATCGCATAAACACTAAATCAGAAAAGGAAATTGCAAGTTCGCTCAATCAATTGTTGAAAGATGTGCGCGGTAAAAAAGAACAAAATGTTTTAGAACAACTCGCCATCCGCACCATGGCAAAAGCAATTTATACAACAGATAATATTGGTCACTACGGTTTAGCGTTTGATTACTACACACATTTTACTTCTCCGATAAGACGTTATCCCGATGTGTTGGTTCACCGGTTGCTGGATCATTATATGAAAGGAGGAAAAGCAGTGGATGTTGAAGCTTTGGAAAAACAATGCAAGCACAGTACAGAAAATGAAATACGTGCATCAGAAGCTGAACGTGCTTCCATCAAATTCAAACAGGTTCAATACTTATTAAACCGTGAAGGAGAAGTTTTTGATGGAATAATTTCAGGTGTTACCGAGTGGGGAATTTATGTGGAGTTATCAGAAAGTAAATGTGAAGGTTTGATTCGACTGCGCGATCTGGATGATGATTTTTATGAATTGGATGACAAGAATTATTGCATCATTGGTCACCGGACAAGAAAAAAATTTCAGTTGGGAGATTCATTGAAAGTACAATTGAAATCTGCAGACCTGACAAAGAAACAAATTGATTTTATTTTATATGATGAATTCCGTAAACCTTCTTTTAAACAAAGCCGAGGGGAATCATCTAAACCTGATAGAAATCGCAGAGAAAAGGATCGACAATCAGAGAAAAAAAATAAAAAACCTTTTTATAAACGTAAATAATTTTGAGTGCTAATGATTAAAACTTAGAAAATCCAGTTAACTTTTTGCAGGATCAAAAATGCCATTTACTTCCAGTTTTTCTACTGTGGACAGCTTATCAAATTCTTCAGGAGTTTTTGCTGTTTGAGAAATTGATAGTTTCTGTTTTATAAAATCTTTTATTTTTCTTTTATGCAATGGCAGCAATGCTTTTTGAATAAAAAACATCGACCTGTTTTTCCGCAAGTCACTCATTTGATATTTATCAGGAAAATCTTCAAACAATCTTTTACAAACCTCTTCAATCATGATGATATCAGGCTCGCTCATACCTGTTTTCCACTTGCCAAAATTGTTTTTCATAAAATCATTATTCAGGTTTGCTTTCCAGCTTTCTCCACTCGCAGCCACCTGATCCGAACTTTTATAAAACTCCATCATTGAAGGCTCAAACCTTACTTCTAATTCCTCACAAATTCTTTTTATCTCGGTTAAGGGATCAGTAACAAGATCCTCATAAAAAACGCGTACATAACGTTTACCAAAAAGTTTTTGAGCAATGTCAACTCCACACTCATATTGTAAAAGATAATGCTCTGCAATGATCTGAATATTTACATCAAACTTTTTAGTGTATTCCGCTTTCATGGTTGACATCACCACATCACGCGGATCCCTGATGATGTGCAGGATATAAGAGGAAGGAAATTGTACTTTCAATCTTCTTGCAAGCCACACATTTTGTGGAGTACCTTCAACAAGAATATCTTTCTTACGTTCATGCGCAAAAAGATCCATATACGTTGTAAATAATTCTACCGGATTAAAACCAGGTTTCAGATGAGATAAAACTTCTTCTGCAGATATATTTAAACGCTGAACTTTTTCATCCTCATCAAGAATTTTTTTTAGGCTTACAAAATCATTAAATGCCTTTTTTATTTTACTGGTAGCAGCATAAGCATAATTAGGAAGTAAATGTGATTCAGGAGGAGAAACACATTCGCTATGCTGATTAAAAATTGCCTGGAGCAGGGAGGTTCCTGATCTGGGAGCTCCGCCAATAAAAATCCACTTTTTAATTTTATCCTCCACCTGTAATTCCCAATATTAGTAATATGATGAAGATAAAATTATTTAGATATACTGATTTTTCAACAATGGATTGTAAATAGCTTTCTATTGATTTTTCACACCTTCATATTTTTTCACTTCACCGTTTTCATAGGTTGTTGTCAGTATTAATTCACCGTTAACATCATAGGTTTTCCAGCTTCCTTCTTTCAATCCAAGGCGGTAATAACGATCTTCACGAACTTTTCCATTATCAAAATAATAAACATGTTTGCCATTTTCATTACCTTCAAAATATTCTCCTTCAAAAGCAATTTTTCCGTTTTGAAAATATTGTTTCCATGGTCCGTCTTCTTTTCCTTCCACATAATTTCCCTCTGCAATGTATTCACCGTTCTTAAATTTCCAGTGTCCTTCGCGCAAACCATTCACATAATTTCCCTCTGCAATTGAACCACTGTCACTGTATTCTTTTGAAAGTCCTTCTTCTTTTCCAATTTTAAAATTTTCTTCGCGTAATAAACTTCCGTTGGGATAATACCATTTCCAGGTGGAATCGGGTTGATTGTTTTTATAAAAACCTTGTTGTTGAATATGCTGACCGGGATAATAAAATGTCCACAAACCATCCCGTTTTCCATTTTTGAAATTTCCCTCTGATTTTATTTTTCCATCCTGATAAAAATATTTCCAGGTACCTTGCTGACTTCCTGTTTCATCCACAATTCCTCCTTCAGCTACTACTTTGTCTTTATCATACAACTTTGATGCGGTAATTTTTCCCTCTCTGTCAAAATCACGATACACACCTTCACGAATTCCGTTAATTAAATTGACTGAGGATTTAGGACGACCATTGTTATGATAATCGCGTTTTATATCTAACTGCACATTTGCTGCTTCATCAGGTACCAATTCACCATTCTTATAAATCTCCATCTTCATCATCATACCATCGCGTGTGTATTCACGAAACACTCCGTTCTTTTTGTCATCCTTATAAGTTCCCTCACTCTTCACCACATCATCCGGATAAAATTCTTTCCAAACACCTTGCTTAAATCCGAATTTATCAATGCGGTTTATCTTTTGTTCTTTTTGAAAATATCCGTTCTTATAAGTGGTAATCGTTATGATCCTTCCATCATCAGCATACTCTTTGGCGTTGCCATTCTCCACTCCATCTTTATAACGAATCGTTTTTGCTAATTTTCCATTCTCGTTAAAATATTTTGCTGTGCTATCAATCACATTGTTGTTCATCCAAATTTCTGATGAAACATTTCCATTCTCATAAAATTCACGCTGCAATCCATTTTTAACTCCGTTTTCGTAATTGTATTCAGCAGTTTTATTACCCTTTTCACTGTAAAATTTCCAGACGCCCTGCAACTGCGTATTCACACGGTTTCCCTCTGATTTTAGTATTCCGTTTTCATAATAACTTTTCCAGATGCCATCAGGTTTACCATTTACAAAATTTCCTTCGCTGCTAACCTTTCCATTTCCATAATAAAATTTCACCGGTCCGTTTTGCTGGGCACAAAGCCATTGCACATTGCACAAAAGCAATAAAACCAAAAAATATTTTTTCATATTGATATTATTTTTTGAGACGCAGATTAGAGGATTGGAACAGATTAAATAGCTGTGTAATTTCTTACAACCTGTGTCTGTAAATATCATTTTCATTACTTCAAAGGTATTTACATCTCACGATATACGGGAACTTTAAACATGCAACTTTAAACTTCAAACGCTATTTATTATATATCTTTTTAATTTAAATATTTATATATTGTTATATGCCTGTTAGTATGGTTCAAAACAATTTGTTTGTTTGCTTGACTAAACGACTTATCAGAGTTTAAACACAGTTTGTGAACATGTTGTATTTTACAATCGCTTGATTTTGAAACATGAGTTATGCTTATTAACAACTGTTGATAACAGCAAACGTTAACTATTTTAACGAATAAAGTTGTTAGTTGCTGTTGATAACGCTGTGCAGTAATAAACCGTAAATACCATTGACAGGATTTGGATGCGTGGTTTATTTGATTAAGCAGAAGCATGTTTTTAAAAACCAAATTTTTTTGTGAGTTGTTATCACCATGTTATAGTAGGTAATAAACATCTTTTTTGTTGATAACTGAAAAGTTAAAAGCTTATTATGCAGAGGGAAAGGTTTTACCTGTTGATAACAATGAATGGAACGCGCATAGCACCGATCGAACAGGTAAAAACTGATTTTATCAGTGTAAATCTTACCTATCCGCGTCATCTGCGTTCTAATACTTGTATATAAATTTTACCTTTACATCACAATAAAAAAGAAACATGCAAACAATAATTATAGGAGCAGACCATGCCGGTTTCGACATGAAAGAAAAAGTAAAAGCATATTTAACCGCTAAAGGATTTTCATTGGTGGACAAAGGAACTTACTCTGCCGATTCGGTTGACTATCCTGATTTTGCCCACGCTGTGGCCCGTGAACTGGAAAACGATAAAACAAAAACCGGTATTTTATTATGCGGAAGCGCAAATGGTGTAGCCATCACTGCCAACAAACATGCACACATAAGAGCTGCAGTTTGCTGGACAGAAGAAATTGCCAAACTCGCACGCCAGCATAACAACGCAAATATTATTTGCATTCCTTCACGCTTTGTGGAAGAAACAACAGCAGAAAAAATGGTGGATGCTTTTTTAAATACAGACTTTGAAGGTGGAAGGCATACTAAGAGGGTAGAGAAGATAGAGTGTTGAGAATGTATATTTCCTGAGTAAGCTTAATTTTAAATGTTAGGTTTAACTTTTTAAAAAACTCTATGAAAAGAATAGAAAGAATTTTATTGCTAATGTTCATCATCGGAGTTATTTTAAAGTTTCTTCTAATTCCGGGAAACGGTCTAATAATTACTGTCTCATTGATGAGCCTTTCAATTATGTATTACGTATTCAGCTTTGCATTTTTTAATCAAATTTCACTAAGAAATATTTTTAAAAGAGAGGCATATAAAGGAATTTCTGCATGGAAAATTATTGGAACTGTAGTTTTGGGATTTTCACTTTCCTGTGCAATAATTGGAATTTTATTTAAGTTGCAATCATGGGAAGGAGAAGTTATGATGACTTTTGTGGGGTCTTTCTGTTTATTTATATGTTTAATAGTTGCATTAAGCCGTTATTACAAAAAGAATAAACCGGAAAGTTACAAGCTAATTTTTAGCAGGATATTAATAGTTGGAGTTTTAAGTTTGACTTTATACTCCACCCCCCGTAGCTCAATCGTTGCAATTTTTAAACGGAATTATCCTGATTATGTTCAAGCAGTAAAGAATCTTGAAAACGATCCTCATAACCAATATTTACAGGAG
>JANLUX010000420.1:0-8881 GCA_031363705.1 Bacteroidota bacterium | reverse complement strand
AGCATCCTGAATTACTCCTTTACTGTCTATACTAATAACAGCAGCTACCGGTTTTTGATTTTGGCCTTTGACAATAAAAGGCGCTCCGGAAATGATAAGGCCAAGGGACATGATAATAGTTACGATGATTTTCTTTTTCATAATTTTTTTGTTTGAGTTATTTTTTGTTTGAATTTAAATTTACAGAGGCAAGATTAGGTTAGTTGTTTCGCAAAGTATTATTGGTTTTTATGTTCACTTCCGTGAAGATTATAGTTTTTACTTATTTGTATTTATTCTGTTTCAACATTTTAAAAAAATGCAACTTTAAATTACAGCGTGAACTAAATTTGCATTAGATCCTAAAAATTATTTAACGATAATTGAAATACGCAAAACATTTTTACGTATCATTTAATGGTAATTATGAGAAAGGATACTTATATAAATAAAAAGCAGATTAATCGTAGAGATATAATTCGCAGATAAAAGATTATGAATGTTGGATTAATGATCTATAGAGTGTATGTTACTTTTATCTGCAAATCAAATAGCAGCAACATCGTGGTTTAATTTTTGAATATAATTACAATATGAAAAGAAAACATTTATTAACGCTGGTTTTTATTTTGATGCTGGCGGCTTGTACAAAAGATAATACAGAAGTTACTCCTACAGATAAACGTGATAAATTTGTTGGAAACTGGTTGTGCAATGAAGGGAGTGGAACACCTTTTACAATTGTAATAAGTAAGTCAGGCAGCAATGATTTAAACATTAAGAATTTTAGTAATTATGGTGATCATGGTAATGCAAAATGTGAAATGTCAGGTGACAACACATTTGTAATTTCCGCACAGGACTTTAATGATTTGCCCAATGTGGAAGATACTGTATCAGCAGGTTTTGGAACTTACAGTAAAACAGGAACTCAGGAAAAAATAAAAATGGGTTATAAAGTGAATGGAGTAGATTATAATAGTGTGACCTGCACAAAATAAGAGAACATTATTCTTTTTCTTCAGACACCGACTCGGGGTTTATAACCACCATCTTAACTGTGTCAACACTATGTTTAAAACGTTTAAGTATTGTAAACTCATATCCTTCAAAAACACGTTTTTCATTTACAGCCGGTATGCGTCCATAGATATAATTTAATAACCCGGAAATAGTATCGTAGTTAGGACTCTCAGGTAATTCTATTGGCAGCACATCGTTTACATCGGAAATGTTGGCCGTAGCATTCACTATGAATTCTGTTTCACTTTTCTTTTCAACGGGCGGCTTTTCATCATCATATTCATCCTGTATTTCACCCACCAGTTCTTCAATAATATCTTCCATGGTTACTATGCCGGCAGTGCCTCCAAATTCATTGGTAACAATTGCCATTTGAATGTGCTGGGTCTGAAATTCACGTAACAAATCATTGATACGTTTGTTGAGCGGCACAAAATAAGCAGGGCGCAACATATCGTTAATCCCTTTAAAGTTTTTTTCGTGCATGATGCGTAACAAATCCTTGGTATAAATAATTCCAACAATATTATCGAGTGATTCCTGATAGACAGGCATACGCGAGTATCCTTCTTCAATCACTTTTGTAATGATTTCCTCACGTGTGGATTCAACATCAATAGCCGCCACTTTAACGCGTGGAATTAATATTTGCCTTACTACGCGATCATCAAACTCAAAAACATTTTGAATTAAATCATGTTCTGATGTACCGATGGCACCTCCTTCCTCACTTTCGGTTAGTATCAATCGCAGCTCCGCTTCTGAATGGATCTCATGTGTTTTGGATGGGTCAATACCACAAGCTCTAAGGATGAGGTTGGCAAAGCCATTGAGAAACCATATAAACGGGCGGAAGATGAAATAAAAAATCCTTAATGGCAGGGATATAGTAATAGTGGTGCGCAAGGGATGTAATATGGCTATTGTTTTAGGTGCTAATTCTCCAAAGACAATGTGCATTATAGTGATTGCAGCAAACGCGATTGGGAAGGCAATGGCATGTGCTTCAGCGGGATCAAGCGGATTACCTGTAGAGGAAAAAATCCTGATCACAATTTCTGAAACCACGCTTTCTCCAATCCATCCCAGTCCTAAGCTGGCTAAGGTGATACCGAGTTGTGTAGCTGATAAATACTGGTTGAGATGTTCGGTTATGTTTTTGGCAATTTTACTGAGATAACTTCCCTTGCTGGCTTTTAAGTCAATCTGAGATGACCGCACCTTTACAATAGCAAATTCTGCCGCAACAAAAAAACCATTTAAAAAAACCAGGAAAATGGTAAGTAATAGATCTCCAATCATTCAATGTTAAACCTAATTAACGGAACAAATATAATGCGTTTGGGCAAGGTAGCAGAAGATTAAAACAGGTGTCTGAATCTAAGAAATTATTCTGCCCCGTTTATAAAACGTTAAACCAATTAAAAATTCCATTATCTTGTTCCCAATATTTTTTAACTCCTTCTTATATTGCATCCTATGAATAAAATAATTACATCAGGAGCGGTTGCCCTACTTTTAGTAGTGAGCAGTGGGAATAAGATTATTGCCCAGGCTACAGTTCCACCGGCTCAACCATTGCCTTATACACAGGATTTTATAAGCCTTGTTCCAGGTACGGTTACTACTTATCCTTCCGGTTGGCAAGGCTGGCAATTAAGCACAAGTGGTTCTTCTGCCAGTTTTAGAACCACAGCTCCTACTGCTAATTTAACAATGACAGCATCGGGATCTGCATCAAGCACGATAGACGGTGTATATAACTTTACCGGAAGAACTGGATTTCTTGCTTCAAGCAGCAGTGACCCCGCACTTTGCCTGGTGGTAAATACTTCAGGACAGAGTTCCATATCTGTAACTTTTGATATTGGCACCATGAGAAATCCATATAATGGCAGTGCTGAAACCAGGCGCAACAATGTAGAGCTTCAATATAGGGTGGGTAATGCTGTGGGCGCTTTTACTTCTTTAACAGGAAGCATTTACAGAAATAATACAACCACTCAAACTTCAGGAAGCATTCCTCAAAACTCAGTACGCTACCGTTTTTTATTACCAGCCGCCTGCGATGGTCAGGCGGCAGTTCAATTGCGATGGGTACAGCGCGATTCAGTTGGCAGCGGTAATCGTCCAAGCTTTATACTTGACAATGTAATTGTATGCGCACCTCCCACGATTGTCGCAACTGTAAGTCCTAGTTGTTCAGGACAACGTAATGGAAGTGTTGTATTGAGTATTAGTGGCGGCATGGCTCCCTATACTGTGGGTTGGGATACAATTAATACTACAGCAGGACCAACCTTTGCCGTGGCTGCGATTGGCGGACCTTTAAGTTATACAATTGACGGGGTATCAAGAAAAGAATTAACATGTGTGAGAGGAGTAACTTATAGCTTTAGCGGTACCTTCCCCGGTCATCCGTTTCATATTTCTACAAGCAGCACCGGAGGGAGTTCTGCTAATGAAGTTACCAGTGGTACAACCAACAATTTTACACAGGGAGGCATGTTAAACTTTACTCCAAATGCATCGCATCCCGCCTTTGTATATTATCAATGCAGTGTTCATCAAAACATGGGTGCTAAAATTAATATCGGGAACGGATATCAAACACAAAATTTATTGAATGCTGCTGCCGGAACTTATACTGCGGCTATTAGTACAGCAGATGGATGCATCACTGCAATAACAGTTACTATTGGATCTGCTACAACTCCTACAATAACAGTTTCAAATAATGGTCCCAGGTGTATAGGTGATAGTACGCAATTGAGTTCTACAGGAGGCACGTCTTATGCATGGACAGGTCCGAACGCATTTGTTTCTTCTGTGCAAAACCCAAAGATATTTAATGCAAATGCAAATGCCGGTTATTATAAAGTTACAGTAACTAATTCAAACGGATGTACTAAAAAAGATTCAACGCTGGTATCTTTTTTAGCTTTACCAACTGTAACGGTTTCAAACAATGGTCCGAAATGTTTGGGTGACAGTACTCAGTTAAGTGCGAGCGGAGGAACATCTTATGCATGGAGCGGACCAAACGGTTTTGTTTCTTCTGTGCAAAACCCTAAGATGTTTAATGCAAATGCAAATGCAGGTTATTACACAGTGGTTGTTACTAATTCGAGCGGATGCACTAGGAAGGACTCTACGCAGGTATCATTCCTGGCTTTACCAACTGTGACGGTTTCAAACAATGGTCCACTTTGTTTAGGCGACAATACCCAATTGAGTTCAAGCGGTGGAAATTCTTATGCATGGACGGGTCCTAACGGATTCACTTCTTCCTTCCAAAATCCGGTGTTGTTTAATGCAAGCTCTAATGCAGGGTATTATAAAGTGGTGGTAACAAATTCAAATGGGTGTACCAAAAAGGACTCTACACAAGTAACGTTTTTACCTTCTCCTTCCATCGTTACTTTTGCTCCCGATTCAGGTTGGGCGGGTGACACAGTCATTATCAGTGGAAGCGGTTTTACAGGTACTAACGCTGTTTTGTTTAATGGGATTAGTGCAACATTTGTTGTTAATAACGATAATCAAATTATAACAATTGTTCCTTCTAATGCAAGCACAGGTCCAATTTCTGTGAACCTAAATAACGGATGTGGAACAATCTCCGCTACTAATTTTCGTCCCTTACATTATTCCGCCTTGTATTTGAATATATTTATTGAAGGGTTTTATTCAGGTAACAGAACAATGATCTCTGCTATAGATCCCACCAATGTATCATCAATTACAGATACTATAATTGTACAGCTTTATGATCCTGACACATTAACGCAACCTGCGTTTCCTGATGTCATTGATGTGATTGACCGAACAGGACAGGGCGTATTTATTTTCCCTGAAAATGCGATTAATAATAATTATTATATTGTTGTTAAATCGCGAAACGGTATAGAAACATGGAGCAAAACTCCGGTGGTTTTTACCGGCATTACTATATTTGATTTTACGCAATAAAAACTGCTCCGTAAATCAGATTAATTTGTTGTTCTCCCGATGGCGGTCCTCGTCTCGCTCTGTTTTCTTCTTTAAATTTTTTTGCAAGGCATCTGTTAAATCCACACCTGTTTGATTAGCCAGGCAGATCAAAACAAACAGCACATCAGCCATTTCATCTGCAAGTTGTTTTTCCTTTTCATCCGATTTAAACGATTGCTCTCCATAAGTACGGGCAATGATGCGTGCCAGTTCTCCAACTTCTTCGGTGAGCAAAACCATATTGGTAAGCTCATTAAAATAGCGGACTCCGTATTTTTTTATCCAGTTATCAACTGCCAGTTGCGCTTTTGTTAGTTCCATGATTTAATTTTCAGATTTATGGATTTAGGATTTAGGGATTTAGGATTTCAATAATGTTATAACATCCACAAATCCCTAAATCGCCAAATCCTTACATTCTTTCTTTGGAGTCAATAATAATTGTTACAGGTCCATCATTGGTTAAGGTTACCTTCATATCCGCACCAAACTCTCCTGTAATAATATCCTTTTTTATTTCCTTTGATATGCATTGGATAAATTGGTTGTAAAGCGGAATGGCCTGCTCAGGCCGGGCTGCTTTAATATAAGATGGACGGTTTCCCTTTTTTGTTAATGCGTGCAAAGTAAACTGGCTGATGATCATAACCTCACCATCCACATCCGTAACTGAAAGATTCATCACACCCTCAGCGTCATTAAAAATACGGAGTCTTGGAATTTTCGCACAAAGCCACGTTACATCTTCTTCAGTGTCGGTGGTTTCTATACCAAGCAAAATCACCAGGCCTTGAGCAATTCTTTTTTTTGTGGTAGCATGGATCACAACACTTGCTTCACTTACACGCTGAATAACGGCACGCATATTTTTATTGGAAGTAAACTTTAATCATTAAACTACCGGAAAATATCTTCATTTCTCAGCATACTCAGATAATTATAATAACGCATGGGGTGTATTTCGCCTGCTTCGACTGCTTTTTTTACAGCACACTCTTTTTCATTTTGATGCATACAGTTATTAAAATGGCATTGATTTAATCGCTCACGCATCTCAACAAAATAATGGCTGATTTCTGCCGGGGTAAAATCAATATTTACAAATTCTTTTATGCCTGGCGTATCAATGATGTGTCCTCCATTAGGCAGGCGGTGCATTTCGGCAAAGGTGGTGGTGTGCTTTCCTTTTTGAAACTGTCTTGATATATCGCCAACTTTCAATTTTAAGTTGGGTTCAATAGCATTTATCAGGCTTGACTTGCCAACACCTGAATGTCCGGCAAACAAATTTATTTTTTCAGTAAGCTGGTTACGCAGTTCATCAATGCCTTCATTAGTAACGGCTGACACTCTTACGCAATGATAACCAAGCGGCTCATAAATGGAAATATAATCCTGTTGTACTTCTTCTATATCATCTTTAAACAAATCTGATTTATTAAAAACCAAAGTGACAGGAATGCGGAAACTTTCTGCTGCAGCAATAAAACGGTCAATAAACCCGGTGGAGGTTTTTGGGAAAACAGGTGTAACAATCAACCACACACGGTCAACATTTGCGGCAAGGATATGACTTTGCTTGCTCAGCTTAACCGATTTGCGAACAATATAATTTTTTCGTGGGAATATATTATTGATCACACCGCTGTTATTGTCTGTCATCTCGAACTCCACCTGGTCGCCAACGGAAGCAGGTGTTGTACTGTCAATCTCTTTTAAGCGTAGCTGTCCGCGAACCCGACAAGGCACAATTTCTCCATCCTCTGTTTCAACATCATACCAGCTGCCTGTGGTTTTTAATACCAATCCCTGCATAGGACAAAGATAGTTTACGGTTTAGGGTTTAGGGTTTACGGTTTACAGTTTACAGTTTACAGTTTACAGTTTACAGTTTATAGTTTACAGTTTACAGTTTATGGTTTACAGTTTATGGTTTATGGTTTACAGTTTATGGTTTACAGTTGGCTGGCGCAAGCAACTGTAAACTGTAAACCGTAAACTGTAAACTTATTATCGCAGAAGCGTTACCCGTCCATTCTTTTCTAATAGCTGTCCGTTAGTACCCACCATGCGTATCAAATACATATAAGTAGCTTGTTCTGCTATGGTGCCGCTTATGCTTCCATCCCATCCAACTGTAGGATCGTTGGTTTCAAAAATCTTTTCGCCCCAGCGTGTAAAAATCAGGAACTGATAATTCTTTGGATCAACATAAATAAACGAAGGCATAAATACGGGGTTCTTTCCACCAGGAGTAAATGCACTTGGAACAAATAAATGTGGCTCTTGTATTAAACAAAACTCATTTGACATGCTTGAATCTGTAAAGCCATAAGTATTGCCTGGTCCTTCATATCCCTGTATCTTATAACAGAATTTTCCGGTTGTTTGATAGATCTCACCCACGTTATCAGCATATTCATTGATACCATACGTAATGCGGTTAATAGGAGAAGGATACCAGATACCATCAATGGAACGATAGAGTGAGTAATCTTTTATATCACCCAACCATCCATCGTAATCATTCCACCTGAGTTTGTTTACAAGATTAAAGTCAGGATTCCCGTTGATAAATATGGTACGTCCGAGGTTACTGATGAGGACATTATTACCGCATGAGTCAACGGTAACAATTCGATAATAATAACTGCTTTCATCTGTTCGTGCTGTGTAATCAGTAAATGAAATAATCGGAAGATTCTGGAAGTTAACTACTCCAACTGTATTAAACGGACCACCTATTGTTTGAGAACGCTGCAATTTATATTTTGATACATCAACTCCTGCAAGCGTATCCACTAATCCTTCAACATAAACTTTGCGAAGGTCTTTTACAGTTGCAGTTTTTAAATAACTGAATCGGGGTAGTGTTAGTAAATCTGCATAAATGCTGTCACTATTTGAAGTAGCTGACTCTGACATGACAGCAGGAACAGCTTCCACATAATAACGGTATGAGGAGTGCATAGTGAGTGTGGTATGACTGTAAGAAACAGCAGTACCAGGAACCGTTGCAATAAGAGAATATGCGCCTGCATTTTCTTTTGCATAAACTTTATAAGCGCTCACACCTCCGTTAACCAGGTATGGATTCCAAACTAAATCCACAGCAGAACGGCAGATATCAAGTTTGGCTTTAAGATTAATGGTGTTGAGATCAACACTGTAAACACTTTCATTGCTACAACTATCATAAGCCGTTACTGAAAAATAATTTATTGAAGTTGTGACATTTGATTGATTTGTCTGGATTGTAAGACCTGTAGGAGAATTTGGAAGTGCGCTATAAGCTCCGTTGTGCAGATATACATTATAACCAATTGCATCAGATGAAATACTTGGTAACCACGTAATAGTTATATCACCACTATTATCAGGATTAACACTCACTGATTCAATAACCGGTGCAACAGGTTTTGTAACATCAGCAAAGTGTTTACCATCTCTTGATGATTGTGATGTGCAACCACTGGCATCGGAAGTAACTACTTTGTAATTGATATCAGCACTGCAGATTGTTATTGTTTCCTGGTAATTGAGATTAGTGGTGGTGCCTAAAGATGTCCATGATCCGGTTCCGGCTGGATATTCTTTAAATACCTCATAACTTCCGCTTGCTGTTGGCAAATCAGGATTGTGCAGTTTATTCCAGCTTATTTCTGCTACTCCATTATTATTAATAACATCAACATTAATTGTATTGAGCGTATTGTTAGCTGAGGTGCTGTACACCTGTCCTGTGCAACCTGATTTAGCAGCTACATAATAAGCGTATGATGGTGCACCTGCAGCATTAGCATTTATCGGATCATTATAAGTAGTTGCATTGAAAGAACTAAGTGAATCAATCAAAACGCCATCTCTCCAGATTTCAAATATGTTA
>JANLUX010000390.1:0-2923 GCA_031363705.1 Bacteroidota bacterium | reverse complement strand
ACACAATTCTACAAATTTTAAGCGTGTCATTATTTGAAAGAATGCCCATTCAGCAAGCCTTTCAGCATATCGAATTACAAAATGAAAAATCTTTCGATCCTAATCAGTTGATTTTGTTTTAACTATGGTTGGACAGTCATGTAATAATATAACAATTAAATCACAAAAAAAATGAATCGTAAACAAAAAAATTCTCAATTGATGGGAAACGCGGTTTCTCAAACAACAACAAACTTTGCAAGGGTGTGGTCGGACAGCGAAGTGTTCGGGCAGGCGGTGGATAAACATAATAATAACATGATGACTATTGCGGACTGTGAAAAAAAGCAGCAACAGGCTATGGAGTTAAAAGGATTGGTGGAAAGCAAAAACATTCTGCGGATTTTAATTGTAACAGCGCTTACGCGCATTATTGCAGGTATTAGGGCATACGCGAACAGCATTGGCGACAGGGAAATGGCATCGAAGGTTAATTACCAGAGCAAGTTACATTCGATGTCGGATACAGCTTTTTTAACTGCCAGCCGGGTGGTGATAGAGGTGGCAAATTTGAATGATACGAAGATTTTACCTTATGGCATTACGCCACAACTGCTGACGGACACTGACCTTGATGTAAATGCATTTGATTCTATCCTGAAAAAGCCACAGGCGCTGCGCGGTTTGACTAAGGTGTTTACAACTGATCTTCAAAAATCATTCTCTATTATGACTGCGGAGCTGCGGAACATGATGGATAATATGGTGCGTGCTATGTTTCCGGGTACTGAATTTTCTGCTGCTTATTTTAACAGCCGCAAGACCTATAAATATAACCAGAGCCCGACTATTTTGCGCGGAACTATTACTGACGCAAACGGACATAAGGTGAGAAATGCAATTGTGGAGTTGGTGGATTACCCAAAGCCGGGTGAGTTAACAATAAGACATACTAACGCAAGAGGTAATTTCTCGTTTAAACAAATTGAACTTACTTCGGCAACTCTACGTGTGCGCGCATTAGGATTTGCCACTGCAGAATATACTACGCAGGTTACTAAAAACGAGGTTACTGATTTTGATATTCAACTATTGCCGGAAACAAGTCCTGTGCCGGTGACTGCTTAAAAATACTGATTTCTCATAGTTTTCCCCGTTCATGCAGCAATGCGGAACGGGTTTTTTGTTTAAGACGCCTCACCCCCGGCCCCTTTCCAAAGGAGAGGGGAGCCATCAACGACATTATTACTAAAATATTTGTGTGCATAGACAAGTTATAATTTTACCTGTGAAAATGGGACTTTATTCTCCTCACCACTGGCCCCTCTCCAAAGGAGAGGGGAGCTATCAACGACATTATTACTCTGTAAAATATTTGTGTGCATAGACACGCTATAAAGAGGGAGCGCGACACCGATCTATTTTTGTCAGAAGAAATGTTGCGATGCAATTTGTCATACACCCCGCTAACTGTTATCTATGGTTAGTGTGTTTTATTAACCATACATTAGTATCATTATCATCTAAACCCAACAGCAGCAATGAGGAGATTTTATAAGGCTTTGGTAGTTAACATACATCAGAGTGCCGCGAAGGGGCGGACACTCTGCTGGGACAGGAGGTACTTATAATACCGGCAACACTTTTACAGCACAGTTATCAAATGCTTCGGGAACTTTCGGCACTCCATTAACCATTGGTACTTTATCAGGGACTTCTTCAGGTACCATTAGCGCCAGCATTCCTACCTCTGTTGTAAACGGCAGTGCTTATCGCATAAGAGTTACTAGCAGTAATGTGGTAACAACAGGAAACAATAATTTATACCCGATTGAAATAAACCATTCTCCCTGTAACGGTAACGGGCCAATGTTTGGCCGGATAGAACAAATAAGACCTGATGATGTAAAAGTTTATCCAAACCCTGCAAGTAATCACCTGATAATAGATTTACCCGCTGAACATTCCTTTTATGAATTGGAACTGATTGATATGAATGGAAGGGTTTTTGTGAATAAGGTCTTGAATGATAATTTAATACAAGAAATAAATCTTTCTCCTATTATTGCCGGAGCTTACACTTTAAAATTAAAATCCTCTCAGACACCCATTTATAAAAAAATTCTGGTCATGAAATAATCTAATCCCATCAGAATCTAAAAATATTTCTTAGTATTCAAAAAAAAATAAAGATGAAAAAATATATTATTATTTTACTTTGCTTCGTAAGTACTGCAAACACATACGGTCAAGCTCGGTTTGTCGTAGTTAACGATAGTTTATTAAAAAAAACACTCGCAGTCCTTGAAACCGTTATTAACAAATCACAATATATAATTGAATCTAATTTCGCTATTGGAAGCGATTACTATTATATAGTGGAAGACAATCAACTATATTTCAGAACTTTCATTAAAGTTAAAAATGTTTTACGCGGTACAGATATATCTGAAGGGGATACAATAGTAGCAATATGGAAGCAATATGGAAAAGGTAATAGGCCAACTGAATTACCTGCTGAGGATATTGCATTACCTGCTCCGTGGTCTCAGCAAAAAACTGAAAGCTGTTTGTTTTTAATAGAGAATACATTTCCGAATGAATCCAATCCAGATAAATGGTCTAATTTTAAAAAAGTAAACTTCCTTCATTGTGAATCTGGATATCCTTCAGCACATTATGATACATTTTTGGCAGAGAAAATTCCTGTTCAGATTATGGGGGTTATTTTCAATAAAAGGTCTGAGTGGTATAATTACCTTAAGCAATACCCTGATATAAAAGTGCCGGAGGGGTATTGATATTTTTATTTTACATTTGGTTATAATACCGCCTTGCACAGGAGCGCAGGGCGGTTTTAATTTGTGTATGTTCGTTGTTGGAGAAAACTCCAACAACGGCAGAATTTATAAAAAACTTTTAATAATAAAATAATATTTAATTC
>JANLUX010000381.1:0-6660 GCA_031363705.1 Bacteroidota bacterium | reverse complement strand
GTTGTTAAATTGCGCGTTACTCTTACAGAGTCAGGTTGAGGATTCTGCATGGAAACGGTAGTAGTTCGCGTAGAAGTATTATTTTTATTTTGCTGAATCACATTAACATCCATCATCCGGTTTACATCATCAGGATTCTGCCAGTTATTATTGCCATTGGGTGCTTGCTGATTTCCTGTACTGTTTTGCGGAGTTTGAATAGTACCGTTGTTAAAGTCAGGATTTTGATTATTGCCATTGCCATTAGGATATTGCACATTACCCGTGCTGTTTGCAGGCGTCTGAATGGTGCCGTTGTTATAATCAGGATTCAGGGCGCCATTATTATTATCAGGCTGTTTAATATTGCCATTATTATAAGCAGGATTGGCAGTGTTGCTGTTATAATTACCGGGCTGTCCTGAATTTCCGTTATTGCTGTGTGGCTCATTGCGTGGAGTAGTTTGTGCTGATACATAAAAATGTGCACTTAACAGAACAGATGTTGCTATCAATAATTTATTTGCTGTCTTCATGATTATAAAATTTGTTTGAAATTTATTTGTGTCTTTATTGTGTTGTAATTAAGCTAAAGAAATATGCCAGAATCCTTTATCCCAAACGTAATTTGCAGCTATTGGATAACAAGGCAATTATTTCAACAAATAATTTTAGAATGGGTACATTTGTAAACTCTAAAAAAATTAATGAAACTTCATCCCTCCCACTCTCTTGCAAACATTGCAGCTTTGGTAAATGCACGTGTAATGGGTGACGAACAAATGACGGTGAAAGGCATCAATGAAATTCATCGTGTGGAACCGGGTGATCTCACTTTTGTTGACCATCCCAAATATTATGATAAGGCATTAAAGTCAGCAGCCACTTTTATTATCATTAATAAAGAAGTGGAAATTCCTGAAGGCAAAGCGCTGTTATTTTCTGATGATCCCTTTCGTGATTATGTTTTTCTGTGCAAACATTTCATGCCATTTGAGCATAGCAAAGAATATATTCATCACACTGCAGAAATTGGTGCTGGCACTTTCATACAACCCAACGTAAGCATTGGTCCACATGTGAAGATTGGCAAAAAATGCCTGATACACAGTGGCGTTGTTATCTACGATCACACCGTAATTGGCGATGAAGTAATAATACATGCAGGAGCAGTGTTGGGTTCCGATGCATTTTATTTTAAACGCAGACCTGCCTATTATGATAAAATGCATAGTTGCGGAAGGGTGGTGATTAAAGATAATGTTGAGATAGGTGCCGGCTGCACTATTGACCGTGGTGTTTCATCAGATACCACCATTGGTGAAGGAACTAAGATGGATAACCAGGTACATGTGGGACATGATACCATCATTGGGAAGAATTGTTTGTTTGCTGCACAGGTTGGCATAGCAGGTTGTGTTATTATTGAAGATGATGTAATTTTATGGGGACAGGTGGGAGTACAAAAAGATCTTACCATTGGTGCCGGTGCAATAGTGTTAGGTCAAAGTGGTGTTGGCAAACCATTGGAAGGTGGAAAAATATATTTCGGCAGCCCCACGCGTGATGCACGGGAGAAAATGAAAGAACTTGCTCTGATTAAGAGATTACCGGAGATTGTTGAAAAATTGAGATGATAATTTACAATGAACTAATTCTTTTTGATAGTTTAGCTCAATGGAGATAATAAAAGATTTGGAACACCAGCAATCTGCATCCATCGCTGTAAAAGAATTACAGTTGCATTGGTTATTGCAAATCAGCAAAGCCATTAATTATAATTTACCGGCTGATCAGCTTTACCAGATTTATGAAACTATCCTGCGCGATCATCTTAATGTGCAGAAGCTTGCTTTATTTATTCATGACAGCAAATGGAATCACACACTTACTTATGGTGTTGAATACACCTTATTGCCCGAGCAACTGGAAGAAAGACTGAATGAATTAAACGTATCCACCCTTACCAATCTTCAAATGCCTGATTGGGTGCAGGGGTTTGAAAGCATTATACCCGTGTTGCACAATAACCAGCCACTTGCTTATGCATTTATTGGTGACATTGAACATGAACATATCTCTTCATTAAAAGAAGTGCTGCCTTTTATCCATACCATCACTAACATTATTGTGGTGGCAATTGAAAACAAACGCCTCACCAAGGAAGCCATTAAGCAGGCACAGATGCAACGGGAGATGGAACTTGCAGCACGCATGCAAAGCATGTTATTTCCATCCAAACTTCCATCCAACGCACGCATTGATATTGCTGCCACTTATTTGCCTCATGAGCATGTGGGTGGTGATTATTACGACTATATTGAACTCAATAAAGACGAACTGCTCATTTGCCTCGCTGATGTATCAGGTAAAGGTATTTCGGCTGCCTTGTTAATGTCGAATTTCCAGGCAAACCTGAATGCCAGAGCCAAGCATTTTACCTCGCTCAAAGAAATGGTGATTGAGTTGAATGATTGTGTAAATAAAACTGCCAAAGGAGAAAAGTTTATCACCGTTTTTCTAGCCCTGATAAATACCAAAAGTAATTTCATCACTTATATTAATGCAGGTCATAATCATCCCGTACTTCATTATGATAAAAACTTTACACTGCTCGACACAGGCACCACCGGCTTAGGCATGTTTGAAGAACTTCCTTTTATCAGGGAAGGCATGATTCAGTTTCCTGTAGGTGCTACTTTGTTTTGTTATACGGATGGCATAGTGGAACAGGAAAATGAAAAGGGCGATATTTTTGGTTTGGAAAAGATAATGGACCTGCTTGAAAAACACAAGGATGTGTTTACAATGAAAGACCTCCACTTCCGTGTGGTGAATGAGTTTGAAAAATTCAGCAGGCAAACAGAATCATTGGATGATGTAACCTTGCTTAGCTGTAAATCTTTGTGATAGTAGAAAGTAGTAAGTAGATAGTAGAAAGAAATAGCTTCTTCCTCCCTCTACTTACTACTTTCTACTTCCCTACTCCCTACTCTTCGATGATACAAATCCAACGCCACTATTGCCGCCACAAAACCCCAGAAAGGAACTGCTGATTTCTCAGTATCTAAAAAATAATTAAGTGTGCCCTGTATCCAGTAAGTAACCAATCCTATCAGCAATCCTTTGGCAAGCCCTCTCACACGGGCATCATTGCTTTGCCTTATAACCCGCGAAGCACTTAATATAACCATAATGCCTATGAGTATAAAAAACACAGGACCTAATAAACCCTGCTCTGCTAAAGGACCGAGGTACTCGCTGTGTGACCCTCCACCTGTGGCAAGATTAGTGCTAATGATGGATTTCTCTGAAAATTTCTGATAGCGCCCGTATTGAAACATATAAGTACCGGGACCAAAACCCAGCATAGGTTTATCTCTGAACATGCGCACTGCGCTTGACCACCGGTTAAGCCGTTCCACGTTAGAGGCATCGCTCTTTACATTGGTAATACTTTGCACATGGTCAGCAATATTGGTGCTTGATGTTTTTGTATTCTGCTCAAGGGTTAAAGTAATTTGTGTGCGGAAAAGAAATATGACAATCAGCAATCCCACCAACCCACCAAGTATAAGCGCCTTCTGAATCCTGAATACAAATAAAAACCAAACGGTGAGCGCTCCCACCATGCCTACCCACGATGCACGCGTGTAGGAAAGAACTATTGCCGTTAACAGGATAGCCGTAACAATCATGGTAAGCCAGGGCCATTTATCTTCTCTGCGTTTGTCAGCCATAAAGGCAAACAAAGGCGGAATAAAAAATGAAATGGCTGCAGCATAAGCCGTATGATCGTTGTAAAAAGGAACCATTGCCACGTGTGCAGCCTTCTCCGTAAATCCTTCGCTGTAATGGTTAAAGATGGTGTAAACAATTACAATTAACAAAGTGATGATGTAAAACCAGATAAAGCGGTAAATGTTTTTTAGATTCCTGAACAGGTGAAGCAGCATAAAATAAAATACCGTGATGTAACAATACCTTGCCAGTGTTGATTTCAATGATACAACAAACATGGTGCTGCTGATGGTGGTGAGGGTCATCCAGCCCAAATAAAAATAAATGGCAATAGATACAGGATGATGAAAAATCTTTTCATCCAGCCCTCCTTCGGCAAACACTTTAAGCCAGAAAACCATAAATAATCCAAACATCAATGGTTCTGCCGGAAGGCTTACGCCAATGCCTAAACTGGTTTTAGCAAGATTGATGGAGAGCGGTGTAACCAATACAGCAAAAAAAACCAGCCACTCTAAATGGAAAACAGCAATCATAAAAACGGCCAACGCTGCCGGCAGCAGCAGCAGGTAAGGCAATCCCTTAACATAAGTAACTGCACTCAGCAGCGCAAAGCCGGCAAGGAGCAGGTAAAACCACTGCAACTGCTTTTTACTTTGTGGCTGAATTAATAAAGGTGAACCTGGCACGTGAGTAAACTAAACCCGCTTTAACTGCTCCCTGATTCGGGGCTGATAATATTCCTTATAAATAATGATTACAAAAGCCAGCATCATCACCGAAAGGGTAAATATTAACATGATGACCAAACGCTTGGGAGAATCCTTTTTTTCAGGCGGCATAGCGCGTGTAATATCATTGTGAAAAGAAGCTACTTTAATGAGATCAGTAAGTGCCTGGTCGTATTTTACTTTTATCTTGTTATATGTTTTACGCTCACTCTCCAGGTTTTGATAAAGGGCAAGGTATTCACCTCCTTTTTCTTCAAGATTCTTTTTATCCGTATCCAGTATGCGCGAGTCACCCTGCACCTTTGCCTTATAATATTCGCGGCTGAAACCTTCCACCTGGCGGGTGTAATCAAAAATACCATAGTTACTGCGTAGTTCATACAAGCGTGCTTCCATCGAATCTATCTCTGTCGATTTACTATCATACTGCCCTTTAAGAATCACAATAATCTCCTTAGTGCGCTCCCTTACGAGGTTAATGGCTTTATGATCCATATACTTAATGAGTGAATCGCACATGCGGGCTGCAACAGCCGGGTCGGTATCAAATATGCTTATCTCCACCGATTCGTACTCTGTTTTTTCCACTGAAATATTTTGACCCAGCATCTGCAACATTTTAAAGCGGGGCATATTGCTGGCAGTGTCAATATTGTAATGTTTATATAAATCAAAAGCATCTATCAGGTTATTACGCACATCTTCAGAGTTTAAGAGCTGAAGCATTTGCTCCGTGGGGCTTTCTTCTGAATAGGGAGTTATATTAACCGGATAAATAACGGCTGTTGCCTTATACATGGGTTTCATGATAAAAGGCAGCGTGAAAATGAAGGAAATAAGAAGGGATGCTATAAAAACAATGAGCAAAGGCTTGCGCCATTTGTCGGCAATCTTTATCAATCCTATCAGGTCGAGTTTATCCTGCGCAGTATTTTCTGGAGTCATTGAAAGGGGAACGTTTTTTTAAACGGGGGCAAAAATAGTTTATTATATGTAAGCAGGATGGTTGAAAAAATCGGCTGCGGCAGCAGGCAGCAGGTAGATCTGCATACGCACGCAGTTGAAGTGATGATTAACTATTATTGATATACCATAAGTTGAATCAGCCAATTAAATTCAGCTACTACAGGTAATGGTTTAAACAATGCTATCGTTTACTTTAATCAATACCATGCATGGTATTGATCAGTACTAAACAATGCATTGATCAAGGCAGTGCATGGTTTAGATTAATGTATTACACTGTTTTGAGCAATGTAAACACTCCATTGATCAATGTAGAACACTGTTTTGATTAACGTAATACACTACATTTATTAGTGTGATGCACTGTTTTGAACATTGTAGTTCTTTACATTGGTTTAGGTAATATACTGCATTGATAAGTGTAAAGCATTACATGGGTCAATGTTATGTTCTGCATTAAGCATGGTAGTGTACTGCCATGATTCACGTATGGTCGGTCTTTCCACGTATGGTCGGTCTTTCCTTCGACCGACCATTCTCAAATTCTGTGTGTGGTTGGTGTTCCTTCCACCAACCACTTCTGTGTTTCTGTGTGTGGTTGGGCTCCCTTCCACCAACCACTTCCAATGCCGCATAATTGCCTACTCCAAATTAAATATGCTCTGTATAATGAGTAATAAATGACCACTTATTTTCATTAAGTAAATAATGTCCCGCAGAAGAAAAATTATAATCTTCCGGCATTTCCGCCAGTCGCCACTTTTCCTATACAGGGTTATTGTGCAGGTAATCCAACTTTTGCTCCAGTGCTTCCCTGCTTGTAATGTCAGTTGAATAAGGCCTCCGTTCCCAAAACTGATATTGCCGGTCAGCCTGGAAGGAACACCAACCACACACTGAAATATAGGATTGTTCATAAATGAATGCAATAATTGCAACTTAATCTGTTACATTGCACCGCTCAGAAAAAGGTGGATATTTTTTTGAGGTTCCTATACCATCCAACAATAAACAATCATTTAACTAAACAATTTAAACAATCAATCTATGAAAACAACATTAACGAAAACAAAAATCAGAAACACTAATCTAAGAGCGATATTGCTGCTGATAATTCTTTTTATCATGTCCAATGTCGTCATTACCTTGGCACAAATTGATTCTCCGGGAGTTCGATGGAAACGATGGGATTGGGCACCTATTCATCCTGTTCCAAGTTTAGTTACAACACCACCACTTAAGA
>JANLUX010000352.1:0-6664 GCA_031363705.1 Bacteroidota bacterium | reverse complement strand
ACATCAGGCAATTCACCATCCTCAATTTTTCCTTTTGGCAAATCCCATTTGTTGTTGCGGAAAATCATGAGCAGTAATTTCTGTTCGTTAAACACCAGTCCCCCGGCAGCTTCTATCAATGTGTAGCTGTGCTTAAAGGTTTCCCATGTCTTGTCAATATTCTGTGTGGCAAGTATCATGGATTTAACTCCGGGTGGTTTTTCAAAGCTGTAAACCAGTTCTTTTATAAAACTCTCCGGCTCCTCACCACTCAAACGAAAAACCAGCTCAGCACCACTTAACGAATCATTATCAGGGCAGATTTTTAAAAGCCGTTCGTTGATGTAGATGTTATACATTTCAGTTGACAGTTGAGAGTTGACAGTTTACAGCGTTCTGAACTTTAAACTTTAAACTTTAGACTTTAAACTTTAACTATTTATTTTCTTTAAGTTTGTAAATCCATGCTCAATCACACAGCGTCAAAAGTAGCCGAATTCCTGCTGCAAATAAAAGCGATAAAGCTGCAGCCTGATCAGCCATTTACATGGGCTTCAGGATGGAAATCGCCTATTTATTGCGATAACAGGATCTCTTTGTCTTATCCGAGGGTCCGTACGTTTATCCGCCAGGAACTGGTTAAATTAATTGAAGATAAATTTGGTAAGCCGGATATGATTGCGGGTGTTGCCACTGCTGCCATTGCACAGGGAGCGCTGGTGAGCGAGGCAATGGGTTTGCCGTTTGTGTATGTGCGTTCGTCAGCCAAAGATCATGGAAGGCAAAACACCATTGAAGGCGAAGTGAAGGAAAACCAGACTGCCGTGGTTATTGAAGATTTGATAAGCACCGGCAAAAGCAGCATTAAAGCAGTGGAAGATTTGCGTAAGAGCGGAGTGATTGTAAAAGGACTGGTAAGCATTTTTACTTATGGCTTTGCCGAGGCAGAGAAAAATTTTAAAGCTGCAGCATGTCCATATTATTCACTGAGTAATTATGATGCATTGATAAAGGAAGCAGTGGAAACTAATTATGTAAAGAAATCAGATTTGGATTTACTTCGGTCATGGAGATTGAATCCCTCAGAATGGGATGCTGTTAAATCATGATAAACAATTTGATGATTTGATAATTTGATGATGAGTGTTCATTTCCAAATTATCAAATCTTCAAATTACCAAATCATCAAATCATCAAATTAAATTATGATCATCGAAAGCGATAAAGTAACCGTTAATCAAACATCCAAAGAGTTGTTTGATTTTTTATCTGATTTTAATAACATCGGCAAGCTGATGCCGCCACAGGTTGAAGACTGGAAATCGGATGGTAATTCGTGCAGCTTTACTATTAAAGGGATGGCAACATTAGGGATGGCTTACGAGTCAAAAACTCCCAACTCCGAAATTGTAATAAAGAAAGAAGGCAAAGCACCTTTTGATTTTAAATTGATTTGCAGGATACAAGAGCTGTCACCAGCAAGTGCCCAACTGCAATTGATGTTTGATGCTGATTTAAACCCCATGCTGAAAATGATGGCGGAAAAACCACTTACCAATTTTTTAAATTTACTGGTGCACCGTTATGCGGAGATAGCGAACGCGGCTTAAGCTGGTAATTAATATCTAAGCTGGCATGCTTTGCACATAACTTTCCCACTCCGCAAACTGCTTCTTCTTCATCACCCTGGGGAATTTATTTTGTGCTCCAATCTTTCCATGCTGTTCCATCCATTTTAAAAAAACACGGTGAGGCAGCACTTCAACAAAAATTTCTTTTAAGGCAGAGCTTCTCTCCACCCTGTAATCGTCATTCAATATTTTTAATTTTTCATCAAGGCATATACGCAATTGCTCATGGTTCACCTTGGTATCACAGGCAATGTACCATTTATGTGCAAAAAGTGATTGATGCCTGATGCCTGACACGGTAAACTCATTAATGGTGATGCTTAATTCATCAGCCGTTATTTCAATAGCCTTGTTCATGTTATCTACTGACAGATGTTCACCGCACAAACTGAGGTAATGCTTAGTACGTCCGGTAATTACTATCTCGGCTTTTTCAACATTTGTAAATTTGATAACATCACCAATAAGGTAACGCCATGCACCGGCACAGGTGCTTAGCAACAGGGCATACTCTTCGCCTTCCTGCACTTCATCCACCATGTAGGCTTTTGGCTTGCCAATCAGATCACCGTCAGCAGTAAAATTGCTGCTGTTAAAAGGCACAAACTCATAAAATAATCCGTTATTAAGATTTAACCGCATAGAACGGTTTTCTTTTTCATGCTGAAAGGCAATAAACCCTTCAGAAGCAAGATAAGTTTCAATATAATGAATCGGTTTGCCCAGCAGCGCTTCAAAACTTTTGCGGTAAGGTTCATACGAAACCCCGCCATGCACATAGATGCTCAGGTTGGGCCACATCTCATGTATGTTTTTAAGCCTGTAACGTTCAATAACTTTTTCCAGCAACAGCTGGCACCATGCGGGCACGCCCACAATAATGCCTATATCCCAGGTAGGTGCCTTATCAACAATCTCCTCCAGCTTTGCATTCCAATCATGCTCCCTTGAAATTTTTTTTCCCGGTTTATAAAAATGCTGAAACCAGAATGGCAGCTTGCTTGCGGTGATGCCACTCAGGTCGCCTTCAAAATAAGAACCATGCTGATGCAAATGCGTGCTTCCTCCCAAGGCAAGTATTCCTTTTTCAAACATTGACTGAGGCAAGTCGTAACCACCGAGAGAAATAATTTGCCGCAGACTGGTGCGCTGAATTGAATTCACCATTTCGCGCGTTACAGGTATGTGCTTGCTGCTGCTGTCAGAAGTACCTGAGCTTAATGCAAAATACTTTACCTGGCCGGGCCAGCACACATTGGTTTCGTTATGCAGGCACTTATTCCACCACTTCGCAAAAATGGAATTGTAATCGTGCATAGGCACAGTAGCACGAAACTTATTGATAAAGTTTTTACTGTTAACAATGGTGGTGAAATGATAAGTTTGACCGAATAAGGTAAACTGCGCTTTACGCAATAGTTTCTTTAACTCTCTTCTTTGATAGAAAGCAGGGGATTGAGTTTCAGTCTTTAACTTATGACGAAGCTCAATGCTTTTTTTAATTATGCTACCGAGAAGAGGCATTTTTGTTAATGAATGAATAATTAATAATTAACAATGAACTATTAAGATGTACACTTTCAACATATATCATTGTTAATTGTTCATTGTTAATTATTAATTTTAAATTAAACAGTTATCGTTTCCATGTTGCGGATAATCTCCGTACCGAATTCGGAACATTTTAACAAAGTAGCTCCTTCCATCAGGCGGTGGAAATCATAAGTAACACGTTTGGCAGCAATGCTGTTTTCCATTCCCTTGTAAATAAGGTCAGCAGCTTCATGCCATCCAAGATGCTCAAACATCATTGCTCCTGAAAGAATAACAGAACCGGGATTTACCTTATCCTGTCCTGCATACTTGGGTGCAGTGCCATGTGTAGCTTCGAAAATGGCATGCCCGGTTACATAATTAATATTAGCACCGGGAGCAATTCCGATTCCGCCCACCTGTGCTGCCAGGGCATCACTTAAATAATCACCATTGAGGTTTAATGTTGCTATCACATCAAAATCTTCAGGTCGTGTTAACACCTGTTGAAGTGTGATATCTGCTATGGCATCTTTAATTAATATTTTACCTTCGGCAATGGCTGATTTCTGTTCTTCATTGGCAGCATCCTCACCTTTCTCTTTTTTGGTTTTCTCCCATTGCGACCAGCTGTAAACTTTATCAGCAAAATAAGTATCAGCAACCTGGTAACCCCAATCGCGAAAAGCACCTTCGGTAAACTTCATGATATTTCCTTTGTGTACAAGTGTCACACTTTTACGCTTATGCAAAACAGCATAAGAGATTGCGCTGTGTATCAAGCGAACACTTCCGCTCCAGCTCACCGGTTTAATACCTATCCCTACTTTAATATTATTGTCAACATTAGGAGTGCCCACCATTTTCCAGAATTCCTCTGACCTGGCAGCACTGTTAAAACGGATCTTATCAAATTGTTTCGGAAATTCATTTGCTAAGAAATCAAGCATTTTTTGAGCATCAGGCGATCCTGCGGCAAATTCAATTCCGGCATAAATATCTTCAGTGTTTTCACGAAAGATAACCATGTCAACAGCACCCGGATTTTTAACGGGGGAAGGGACTCCTTCAAACCAACGCACCGGGCGCAGGCATACAAACAAATCCAAAATCTGGCGCAATGCAACATTTAATGAACGTATTCCTCCACCCACAGGTGTAGTAAGCGGACCTTTTATCCCCACTAAATATTCTCTGAAATCAGCCAGCGTTTCATCAGGTAACCAATTGCCGGTTTTATCAAATGCTTTTTGTCCGGCTAACACTTCCTTCCATTCTATTTTACGTTTTCCATTATATGCTTTTTCTACTGCTGCATCCATCACACGCACTGATGCTGCCCATATATCAGGACCTGTTCCATCACCTTCTATAAAAGGAATAATAGGATTGTCTGGTACATTTAATTTTCCGTTAACATGAGTAATTTTAGTTCCTTGCATTTTATGTTTGTTTATTTTAAAGTTGCATACTAATTAATCCCGATGAATCGGGACTATACGAATGTTACTAATTAACGAATTTTTGAGATTAATTTGTAATTCCATTGATCACATTTTGTTTTTCCTTATTCAGTAAATCGATATTTAATATTCGTTTATATTTTACTTCCGTTCTTCCGAAAGCTATTAATAATCCTAATTTTATTTGTTTACTATTTAAATAATCCAGGATTTGAACAAAATTATCTCTGACGAACCGATCAGCTGATTTTATCTCAATGATAATTTTATCTTCTACAAAAAAGTCAAAGAATTTTTTTCCAATTGTGACATGGTCAAATTTGAGAGGCCCATAAAACTCTTCCTTAAAATTTAATCCCGCGTTTGTAAATGCTATTGCAAGTGCTTTATGGTAAATAATTTCTTTATGTCCACCGCCAATCTTGTTAAATACATCAAAAGCGGCTCCAACAATTTTATAACTCAATTCAGGAAATAATAAATCTTGTTTCATTACTATTTAATGGCAGTAAAATTTGTTACATTAGTAAGGCATTCGTGAATTAGTATGCATCATGACTCCAGTTCAAATCCCAATTGCCTTCTGAATTCTTCAAGGTCAGGATTTTTCTCTACCATCTTCTGGTATTTTTCTTTGTTTGTATAAGCAGTGTCTTCATTTTTGTTTTGCTCTATAACATTTGTTTTGAGCTGCAGCTTATAATTATTTAAATGCTTACGGAGATAATCAACCAGTTGCTGCTTTTCTTCTGTTAACAATTGCAGTTGCGAGTCGTTTTGAATTTCCAGCTCAATTATATTATTTTCCATAAGCACTGGTTTTCTGAAGGTAAGCGTAGTATGAAGCTGGTATTTGCCGGCAACTCTTTGTTTGTTAGCGTATTCTTCCCAAACCTTTTGCAGTTCTTCAGGTTTCACATTTTCAGCAGTTGTGTTTTCGGGTTCATTTACTCCAGTCATTTTGGTGGATTGCGTTTTTCCACTTAATGCTGCGCTGATGGAAACTGTTTTAGAAACAAGGTTTTTCTCCTGAACGGGTAACGCTGTTTTTTCTTTTGTGATTGCCTGTTCTGCATGCTGCGGTGCAAGTTTTTCAACAGGCAATGGAGTTGGACTTACTGTTTTTGCTACCGGTGCTACGGATGGAGCAGGAGTAACATCACTTTTCTCAACAGTGGAAAAGGAAGAGAGCTGAATTACGTCAGCTGTTTTTTTTTCAGGGGTGGCTCCGCTATAGGAACACATTTTTATTAACGCAAGCTCAACATGCAGGCGTTGATTACGTGCTGAGCGATACTCTACATCGCACTTGCTGCATGCTTCAAGCAAACGGAGCAATAAAGCAGGTGGTGTATGTATTGCCTGTAGTTTATAACGTTCGCGTATGCTTTGGCTTACTTCTAAAAGCTTTAAGGTGCTTTCATCCTGGCATACCAGCAAATCACGAAAGTGAGAAGCAAGACCATTGATAAAATGGTGTCCATCAAAACCATCATTGAGTAATTCATTAAAAGTTAAAAGCACCGGTGCAATACGCCCTTCACGCACATCATCCGTTATGCGGAAATAATATTCATAATCAAGAATATTGAGGTTATTGATAACATCTTTATAGGTAATGCTGTTACCGGCAAAGCTTACAATCTGATCGAAGATAGAAAGTGAATCGCGTAAAGCTCCATCAGCCTTTTGGGCAATAATATGCAAGGCATCTGTTTCTGCTTTCACATTTTCCTGCGTTGCCACATAAGCCAGGTGCTTTGCAATATCATCCACCTGAATTCTGTTAAAGTCAAAAATCTGGCAACGGCTAAGGATAGTGGGAATTATTTTATGTTTCTCAGTGGTGGCAAGTATAAAAATAGCGTAGGGTGGAGGTTCTTCCAGTGTTTTCAGGAAAGCATTAAATGCTCCCGCTGACAACATGTGAACCTCATCAATAATATAAATTTTATACTCACCTGAATGCGGAGCATATCGGACCTGTTCAACCAGTGCACGTATATCATCCACTGAATTATTGCTGGCAGCATCCAACTCATATATATTAAGTGATTG
>JANLUX010000347.1:0-24588 GCA_031363705.1 Bacteroidota bacterium | reverse complement strand
GGGCGATTTAAGTTTACACGCAGCATGGCTTTTATAGCTGATTACGTTTACAATTTTTCTGATTTGAGAAAAATTGATAATGATTATGGTTTTTATAATCCGCTGGGTGCAGGTATTGAAATTGAAACTGGTGGACATGTGTTCAGCGTTATGTGGACCAATGCAGCAGGGATTATAGAAAGTGAATTTATTCCAAATACAATGGAGACCTGGACCAAAGGAGGATTCAGGTTCAGCTTTAATATTTCAAGAAATTTCCGGCTTTGACCGGGAATAATTCAAACACGTAGTTTTGTGATATCGTAAATGTTACAAAACGACACACAGCAAATTCAGCATTTATATTCGGATAGTTTAGTTCAGACTGCTGCCAGACCTTTCCGGTTTCATGATGTTGAGATAAAAGATTCAACCGAAGAGCTGGTGGTTGTGCCGCAGCGACTGGAATTATTTACATCTCATTTATTAAAACAGCATTCGCGAAGCGCTGAACCTTTTAATACTTTTACTTTAGATTGGTTTACCATTGTATTGATGGGCATGCTGCTGCTGCTCACCTGGTTCAAGGTATTTTATTTCAGAATTTTTTCTCAACTATGGGATGCTTTCTTCAGCCTTACAACCACCAATCAGATTGTGCGTGATGAAAGTGTGCTTCTTCAGCGAGCATCTTTGATTCTTTCCATCATTGCTTATTTTGTTTCGGGACTATTTCTTTACCAGGTAAGTATGGTAATGGAATGGAATCATTATTTATTACCCCGCGGATTTAACAGGTTTATCCTGTTTGCACTCATCATTGCTTTGGCTTATTCCATTAAAATGATTTTGTTGCGGTTTCTCAGTGTGGTATTCAAAATAGAAAAACCGGTAGCCACTTACATTTTTAACATTTTTTTAGTGAACATGGTTATCGGCTTAGTTCTTTTTCCAGCTATCATTCTCACTGCTTACCTGCCTTCTGAATACCGCTACTACATTGTGATTGCAACGCTTATTATAATTGCATTCCTATTATTATACAGGCTTTTCCGTGCTGTTGGTATCGGGCTCACCATTCAGCGTTTCTCTTACTTTTATTTGTTTTTATACCTTTGCAGCTTCGAAATAGCCCCCCTGTTAATTATCTATAAACTTGCAACTTTATAGAAACAGGGTTTATGAGACACAAGACAGTTAATTAAACAGCGCCTTTGAAAGTAAAAACTATACTCATAACTCAGGCAAAACCTGAGTCAGAAAAATCCCCATATACCGAGCTTGCTAAGAAATACAACCTGAAAATTGATTTCAGGGCATTCATTCATATTGAAGGAATTCCGGCAGGTATGTTTAGAAAAGACAGGGTAAATATTGCTGAGCACAATGCAGTGATATTAACCAGCCGTCATGCTGCTGATCATTTTTTCCGTATTTGTAATGAGATGCGTATTACAAATATTGAAGAGTTAAAATATTTCTGCATCTCTGAGTCCACCGCTTTTTATCTGCAGAAATACATTACCTATCGCAAAAGAAAAATATTTTACGGCAAGCAAAACATTAACGATCTGATGGACGTGATGAAAAAGCACAAGAAGGAAAAATTTCTGCTTCCGTGCTCTGATATTGCCAAACAGGAAATTGCTGATGCGTTAACAGCCCATCATTATAACTTTACAAAAGCCACCATCTATAAAACTGTTGCCAGCGATTTAAGTGATCTGGCAGATGTGAAATACGACATGCTTGTGTTTTTCAGCCCTGCCGGAATTACTTCACTCTTCAAAAATTTCCCTGACTTTAAACAGAACAATACTTTGATTGCTGCCTTTGGACACACTACTTCACAGGCAGTTTTAGATGCAGGTCTGCGTTTGGATATTCAGGCACCAATACCTGAAGCTCCATCTATGACCATGTCTATTGAGAATTATGTCAAAAAGAACAATAAATAATTTTGCGTGGACAGCAAGTTTCTTTTTCATTCCCCAAATCTGAAAAGCTAAAAAGCCTTAAGCTTTTTGAAAAGCTTTTTGAAGATGGAAACAGTCTCAATAAATTTCCATTTAAGCTTTTATGGATCAAAGTTATTCCTGAAAATAATACTCCTGTTAAAATTGCATTTGCCGTTTCCAGCCGCAGGATAAAACTTGCAGTAAAGCGGAATCGCATGAAAAGATTAATGCGCGAAAGCTATCGTTTAAATAAAAATGTTTTGCTGGAATGCTGTATAAAAAATCAAATGGGGCTTGCATTGGTTTTTCTTTATAATGGAAACGACCTCATCCCATACCAGGAAACGAAAGAGAAAATAATTTTACTTTTACAACGTTTAATCAGTCTTCATGAGCAGCCCGATAAATAAATTGTTAATTGCTATTGTACGCTTTTACAAGTACGCCATTTCACCCTATCTGCCTTCTGCCTGCAGATATAATCCCACTTGCGCAGAATATAGCATGGAAGCTTTGCGCAAACATGGAACACTGAAAGGATTATGGCTTACTCTTAAAAGATTTTTATCATGCAATCCATGGGGAGGGCATGGATATGATCCGGTACCTTAAGCACGGTTACTATCCCGATTAATCGGGACGAATGAGATACGAATATTACCGGTTACTATCCCGATTAATCGGGACGAATGAGTTACGAATGTTACGAATACAAAAGATGAAAAAAATTTCTTCTAAAATTAAAATTCTGGTTGTAGCATTCGTTGCTTCCATTGGAATATGGTCATTTACTGTTAATGATGATTACTTCGAGATTTCGCGCAACATTGACATTTTCACTACGCTGTTTCGTGAGTTGAATATTTATTATGTAGATAAAACAGATCCTGAGGATTTAGTGCGTAAAGGAATTGACTCCATGCTGGAAGGACTGGATCCTTACACACAGTTTATTCCCGAATCAGAAATGGATGACTACCGTTTTATGACTACCGGTCAATATGGTGGTGTTGGCGCTTTGATTGGTCAGCGCGGTGACAGTGTGATTATTACTGATCCTTATGAAGGATTTCCTGCACAGAAAGCCGGTATAATGGCGGGTGATATTATCAAAGAAATTAACGGACAAAAAGCCATTGGTAAACGATCGGATGAAGTAAGTAAAATGTTAAAAGGACAACCAAATACTCCATTAACAATTGTGTTGCAACGTCCCGGTGAATCCGCGCCAATTACTAAAACGTTAGTTCGTGAAGAAATTCAAATCAAAAATGTTCCTTTTTATGGAATGCTGGATGATCATATCGGTTACATCCGTTTGAGCAGCTTTACAGATAATGCAGGTTTAGAAGTGAAAGAGGCACTCACCTCATTAAAAGCAAAAAATAAATTAGAAGGAGTGATTCTGGATTTGCGTAGTAATCCGGGAGGTTTATTGAACGAAGCAGTAAACATTGTAAATGTGTTTGTAGATCGCGGACAGGAGGTGGTAAGCACAAAAGGCAAGGTAAAAGAATGGGATAAAGTTTATAAAGCGCTTAACACTCCTGTTGATACGGAGGTTCCATTAGCAATATTAGTTAACAGTGGTTCAGCTTCTGCTGCAGAAATTGTTTCAGGCAGCTTGCAGGATTTAGACAGGGGAATTGTGATTGGTCAGCGAACTTTCGGAAAAGGATTGGTGCAAACAACACGTCCGCTTTCTTATAACACGCAACTAAAAGTAACAACAGCTAAATATTACATTCCGAGTGGCAGATGTATTCAGGCACTTGATTACACTCACCGTAATCCTGACGGAAGCGTTGGCAAGGTACCTGATTCATTGATGAATGAATTTAAAACCAAAGCAGGAAGAAAAGTTTATGACGGTGGAGGAATTGCTCCTGATTTTGCAACAGAGCCATTAAGCTTCAGCAGTATTTCACAAAGTCTTGTAGGTAAATATTTGTTTTTTGATTATGCTACCAAATACCGTCAGACTCATCCTTCTATTCCACCGGCAAGAACTTTCCGTTTAGATGATAATGACTATAATGATTTTGTCAATTTTATCAGTAACAAGGATTATGACTATGTAACTGAAAGTGAGAAAAAATTAGCAGAGTTAAAAGCAGATGCCGAAAAGGAAAAATATTTTGATGGGATTAAAACCGAGTATGAGAACGTGCATAAGAAACTGCTTCACGATAAGAATGCAGATTTAAGAACGCACAAAGAAGAAATTAAAGAATTGATCGAAAACGAAATCGTGAGCCGTTACTATTATCAAAATGGCAGAATAGAAAACGGATTTGATTATGATCCGGATATTTTACTGGCGCTGAAAGCGCTTCGCAATCCACCGGTTTTTACTGCAATTAAGAATCGTACTTATAAAAATTAGCAAGACTAAATACCTGGTCGTTTCATTTAAAAAATGAATTCATTTTCGGTGAGCAATTTTTCCCGTCAGATTTATTTGTCGGGAATTTTTTTATTGGTGATCGCCTTACCACTATCTATGTTTTTAATGAGTCTTTCCCAGTTTATTTTGTTGGGCGCATGGCTTTTAGAGGGAAACATAAAAGAAAAATTAAAACGCTCATTTACTCATCCGGTTTTCGTGGTGCTTGCCGGAGTTTATGCATTGCATCTGATCGGGTTAATTTACACCACAGATTTTGAATATGCATTTCGCGACATCAGGATTAAATTACCCTTGTTGCTTTTGCCGCTCATTTTTATTTCTTCAAAACCATTAGAGCAAAAACATTTTTATCTCACCCTTAAACTTTTTATTTCAGCGGTAATTACCTCTTCGTTAATCAGCATAATGGTTTATGCTGGCATTATTCATAAGGAGCTGAATAACATCAGGGATATTTCCATTTTTATTTCACACATCAGGCTTGCCTTATTGGTTTGTGTTGCAATCACGTGTTGTATTTACTTTTTGAAAATCTACAAATCATTGGTGTTAAAATTAATTTTCACTTTAATCATTATTTATTTCACAGGTTTTCTTTTATTGCTTGAATCCCTCACAGGACTTTCAGTTTTAGTTTGTTTGTTAGTTTATACAGCCTGGACTTATTACAATAAGCAGTCACCGGTATTAATGCGTGTTGGTTTAATTTTTTTATCAATGATTGTGTTATTCACATCTTATAAAATATATAAATATGTTTTTGTTGATTCACTTAAAGAAACAAGTGTTAATTACGATGAGTTGCCGGCATACACCGCATTGGGTAATCCTTATACACACGACACCATAAGTAAAGACCTTGAAAATGGTAACCCGGTATGGATAAAGGTTTGCGAAAAAGAATTGGACTCTGCATGGAATAGCAGAAGCAAATTACATTACAGAGGAAAAGATGAAAGAGGACAGGATATTAAATACACACTCATCCGCTTTCTTGCATCCAAAAACCTGTCACGTGATGCCGAGGGTGTTGCCCGGTTAAACATGACTGAAGTTCGTGCAATAGAAAAAGGGATTGCAAATGTTAACTATAAAAACCTGAGTGATATTAAAGCAAGAATCCAGCAACTTGCATGGGAGTATCGGCAATATTATTATAACGATAATTCATCAGGTCATTCGGTGATGCAGCGGTTTGAATTCTGGAAAACTGCTTTATATATCATTTCAAAAAATCCGTTAACCGGTGTTGGAACAGGCGATGTGCAACAGGCGTTTAATACCGCTTATAACGAAAGAAATTCAAAGCTGAATACAGCAAGCAGACTCAGATCGCACAACCAGTATCTTACAATGACAGTAACTTTTGGGTTTCTCGGTGGTATTTATTTCCTGTTTACCCTTTTATTTCCCGGCATTTGGTTGAAAAATACCGGATACCTCTATACTTCTTTTCTTCTCATTGCTTTACTCTCCATGTTAACAGAAGACACACTTGAAACCCAGGCTGGAGTTACGTTCTATGCATTTTTTAACAGCTTCTTTTTCACCCAAAGTGCTGCATTTAAAAGCAGGCTTGATTGATTTTCACTTAAAGTTTTTAACAGTTTACCCATGTTGCTTTTAAGCAAAATTTGCTTGCCGTATATTGCGCACTTCCGGTTATTTTACCTTGATGAGTATAGAAGCAGAAAGACTTTTTTTTGAAGCCCGCATGAAAGCTGATGGGGGCGAAGCGGGCATTGCTGCCAGTCTGCTCTATGATCTTATTGCACGGTATCCTGACTTTGGAAAAGCGCAGGCATTGCTTGGAATTATCTATCTCATTTCTTTTGAAGATCATGCACAGGCAGAAGCATATTTTAAACAGGCAATGAAATTATCACCTGCTTATAGCTTCACCTATTTGCATTATGCTGAATTACTATTCTCTCAGGAAAGATATACTGAACAGGTGGCGGTGCTCAATAAAGGACTGGAAACACCCGGTATGGATAAGGATAAAGTATATCATCTTTTAGGATTGATGTACGAACGTCAAAAGCAATTTGATGATGCGTTTGAAAATTTTCAAAAAGCATTATTGTATTCGGTGGATGATGATGATATCTCGAAATATCAAAAAGCCATTGAAAGATGTTTGATGAAAAGAAAAATGCAATAGTTAATTACGTGTAATATTTTTTTGTGAACTTGTAAATATTAAAGTCCTCTTTTTCTATTTCGGAACTTAACGCTTCACTTAATTTTTTAATACTGATATTTTGCATACGTTGATTTTGAATAATACGATAAGCATGTTCGGCTATCATATCAGTTCTTGATTCGGGGTGAGAATGTTGTTGATGAGTTTTTATTTTATCAATCAGCTCCGTAATTCCTTCTCCTTTAAGTGCCATAGTTTTTATTACCGGGATTTGCCATGTAGTCAACGGTTTTTCATGCAATGCTGAATGAAGATGTTTCATCATCCTTTCAGCTCCTTCACGATCAGATTTGTTGATTACAAATACATCGGCAATTTCCATTATGCCAGCTTTCAGCGTCTGTATATCATCACCTGATTCAGGAACCATCACCACCACAGTGGTATCAGCAAGTGATGCTATCTCCACTTCTGATTGACCTACTCCTACTGTCTCCACAAAAATGTAATCGAACTTTGCAGCGCGTAACACATCTGTTATCTCCAGCGTTTTTGCAGCGAGTCCACCTAATGCACCACGTGTAGCGAGCGATCTGATATAAACTCTCTCATCATTAAAATGATCTGACATGCGTAACCTGTCACCAAGCAATGACCCTTTAGTAAATGGTGAAGTTGGATCCACAGCAATCACTGCAATATGTGCCTCAGGATTTTGTTGAAGCAATTCTTTTATGAGAGCATTGAGCAATGTGCTTTTACCTGCACCGGGAGGTCCTGTGATTCCTATTAATGGAATTAAACGGTTGATGGTAAGTGAAGAAAGTAAGTTTTGATAATCGGAGACTTCATTTTCAACTAATGAAATAAAACGGGCGAGTGCTTTGCGATTGCCTTGTTGCAATTGTTCACACAAGAGAATTTCTTTTATCATCAGCTAACAAAACGAAATCTCTCGCTGTCATTCAGGAGGAAACTTGTCATATAGTTGCAGGGAGGTTGTAAACGCATGAAAGAAAATTTACAACATAAGGATTTGCACTTGCAAACAACCTATTGGGGTTATCAACCTTTTGTGTTTCAAACATGACAAGTTTCCCTCTGAATGACAGACACGAGAGCGTTAGTGTAAATATTTTATCACTTCCCTGCATAGCGTTTATTTACTTCATCCCAATTGACAACATTCCAGAAAGCATTGATATAATCAGCACGCAAATTTTGATACTTTAAATAATAAGCATGTTCCCACACATCCAAACCTAACAAGGGTGTTCCTTTACATTCCGAAACATCCATCAATGGATTATCTTGGTTAGGTGTTGAGCATATATTTAATTTTCCATCATCACTTTTAACTAACCATGCCCATCCTGAACCAAAACGGGATTTAGCCGCATCACTGAATTTCTTTTTGAACTCATCAATAGAACCAAACGTTGCATTGATTGCTTCTATAACTGCACCACCAGGAGCTCCGGCATTTGGCTTCATCATTTGCCAGAACATTGAATGATTGTAATGTCCGCCACCGTTGTTGCGTATTGCTGCAGGATAAGTGCTTATTTTCTGAAACATTTTTTCCAGCGAAGTTTCTGTAATCTTATTGGATGCAATCGCTTCATTCAGTTTATCAACATATGTTTTGTGATGTTTGCCATGATGAATCTCCATTGTTTTGGTATCAATGTGTGGTTCCAGTGCATTATAATCATAAGGAATTGGTGGCAGCATGAAAAGATTGTTGTCTGCATTAAATAATTTAAAATCTTTTGCATTTAATTGCGTAGCAGCAAAAGTTCCAATAGCTATTAAACTGCTTGTGCGGATAAATTCCCGTCTGTTATGTGATTTTTTCATGACAAAAGTTTTATGATTAAATATTATTCCAACTGAATCAGTACCTGGTTTTTCTCCACAGTGTTTCCTTTTTTAACTGAAATTTTTTTCACAGTTGCATCAGCAATTGCCTTCAATCCGTTTTCCATCTTCATTGCTTCAAGCACAATCAGCGTATCGCCTTTGGTTATTTTATCTCCTTCTTGTACTAATATATCTAAAACCAATCCCGGCATCGGAGCTTTTAGGTCATTCACTTTTATAGATGCTGCAGCATCCATTCCCAGCTGTTGCAATAATTCATCAAGCTTATCTTTTAATGAAACAGTAAAAATTTTATTGTTCAATAAGAGCTTGTAATGTTTGGACTTTGCATCCGACTCTATTGTTTCAATATTAAAAGATTTGTTATTTAAAAGCAGGTTAAAAGTCCCAGGACGGATTTCTTTTAAGTCAAAGTCCACTTCTTTATTTTTAAGAAATATGTTTTTACCTTTTTTCTCCAAATCAAAATCATACTTGTCGTTCACGCGCACTTTCATGATGTTTTCCCGGTTAATAACTTAACAAAAGTATAAAAACAATGTCTCGTTGATAAATCATTACTTATAACACCAATAAGAATAACTTGCTCACTACATTTGTTTTCGTTCATGCAGCGCAAAATACGTTTACAACGCAGGGTTTACATTGTTTTTTTATGTACGGTAATATTTTTTGCCGCTGGCTATCTGCTTGAGATCCGGCACAGTAAACATAAACTCAATTTCAAAGAGTTTTCTCTGCGGGCACAGCAACGCTATCTGCATAATGAACTCACCAATGAGTTTTTTCTGAATGAATTACAAAGACAATTTGCTAAAGGTGTTCCGGTTGAGAAAGCATTGGCTGAAATTAAAACAGGCAAACCTTCTGGTTTAAGTTTTTTTGTCTTTGAAAATAATCATGCTGTTTATTGGTCAGACAATCAGGTGTTGCCTGAAATGGAGAAAGCAAATACATGGACTAATCATCAGCTGGTGCTTTATAAAAACGGATGGTATGAAGTCTTTAAGCGGAATGCAGGTTCCAGATTATTGCTGGCATTATATCTCGTTAAACATCAATATGCATATCAGAACAAATACATCATTAATAATTTTAATCCTTCACTTGCCCTGCCCGACAATGCAGAATTGGTGGTGAATGAAAACGAAAAATTATTCTCCATAAAATCTGCTGATGGAAATTATCTCTTTTCAATAAAATTTAACAGCAATGATATTGAAGACGAAAGTTTTCCTTATGCTGCTATCGCTTATGGATTTGCTTTTCTCGGATTGTTTTTATTTCTGCTTGATATTGTAGTTTTATTAGGACGGTTGCGTTCTGTGTATGGTTTGTTGTTAACAGGATTAATTTTTCTGCGTTTCCTGATGACCTTGGCGCATTTGCCGCGTTCGCTTTATAATACTCCGCTTTTCAGTCCTAAATATTATGCAAGCTCTTATTTTTTAAATTCATTAGGCGATTTGCTGTTTAATAGTTTGCTGCTTTTACTCGTTGTAATATATGCGTATGTCTATTATTCAGGATTGGTATTGGTTCGTCATGAGCAGTTACGCAAAAAACGCTGGTCAGTTATCATCATTCTTACCTTACTGTTAACTTTTCTTTTTTCTGTTTTAATCAATTATATTTTAAGCGGGCTGATCATCAATTCGCAGATTTCTTTTAACATTAACAATGTGTTTGAGCTGTCCGGTTTCAGTATTATCGGCATACTTATCATCGGCATTTTACTGTTTGCTTTTTATTTAGTGTGCGATGGAAGCGTTCGTTTTATCCAGAAAACCCATTTGGGTTTTGGTGATGTAATTATTCTCTTTCTCGTAACCCAGGGTGTTTTTCTTATTCTGTTAATCTGGTTACGTAATACCGGGTTTTTTATCAATTATGGTGTAAGTTCTTTTTTACTTGCCAATTTTTTAATGATGTTCATCAGTTACGTCCGTAATACTTCACGAAGACTTTTTTCTTTCACTAGGTCGTTACTAGTTGTGTTTGGATTTTCATTGTATGCAGCGCAGATCATCAATGAGTTTAATCATACGCGTGAGCGCGAGAAAAGAATATTGCTTGCTTCCAAGCTGGAGAATGAACAGGATCTGGTTGCAGAATATCTTTTTGATGATGTGGTGAAAAGATTGCAGAATGATTATTCCACACATCGTTTTTTAAGTGAAGGATTAAATCAGCTTCAAAGCAATCCACAAATAATAGAGGAAATAAACAGAAGACTTACCAGAATTTATTTCAGCGGATACCTTGGTAAGTATGATGTGCAGTTTAAGTATTTCAATGCTGATGAAATACCGATTAACAATATTGGTGATCCGGGCTGGAATCTTGATCTTATAAAACAAAATATTGTCCGCAACGGAAAAGCAACTAATAGCAGTAAGTTGTTTCTAATGGAAAATTCTTCAGGGCGTATACGCTATCTTTCTTTGATAACACTGCTGGATGAAAATGGTGAAGGCGGAAATTTAGTTGTGGAGTTAACTGCACGTTTTGTACAGGGCGAAAGTGGGTTGCCTGAATTGCTTATCAGTGATAAAATTAACAGGCAGACTGATTTAACAAATTATTCTTACGCCCGATATCAGAAAGGAATTTTAATAAGTCAGACCGGTACATATAATTATTACCTGACTTCAGCACGTTATAAAGAGTACTATGAAGGAATACAGCCTTACCGGTTTGCAAACTTTGATAGTCGCTCGCACTTGTTTTATAAAACAGGAAATGACGGATTAATTGTTTTGAGTATTTATAATCTTGGAGCGCTGGTTTATATTACATTGTTCTCTTATATTTTCACATTCTTTAGTATTTTATTTTTAGTGATCTACCTCATTGTGCGCGGAACTAACTATGGTTTTAGGATGTTTCAGAATTTCAAAGGAAGAATTCAAATCACCATTATTTCTATTGTTATTGTATCACTTGTGCTGGTAGGTGTTACCACAATCACTTATATCATTCGTAATTATACACAGGCTCAGGATGCACGCATCAAAGAAAAACTCAACTCATTAATTGTTTTAATTGAGAATGAAGTGGGCGAACGCAAAAATTTTGGTGGCGATATTACTGATGATCTCGCTTTTGCTTTTAACCAACTGGCGCACACGCTTGGTTTGGATTTTAATATTTACAGTGCACAAGGATATTTATTATTCTCCTCTCAACCTACCATTTATGAGCAGGATATTATTGCACCGCTGATGAACCGTTCGGCATTAACCGAATTAAAAAATAACCAGAAAACCATTTACACACAGAATGAAAGAATTGGTGCATTAAGTTATATCGCTGCATATGAATCATTGCGTAACAGTGATAATCAAACGATAGGTTATCTCAACCTGCCTTACTTCGCTCGTGAGTCAGATTTAAAAAAAGAGATCAGTTCTTTTTTAGTTGCGTTGATCAATATTTATGTATTGCTTTTTTCTTTTGCGGTGCTAGCTACGTTTTTTATCTCTAACAGAATTACAAGGCCATTAAAAATTATTCAGCTTGGATTAAAGCGTACCAAGCTTGGCAAGAGTAATGAGCCATTAATCTGGAAAAGAAAAGATGAAATTGGTTCACTCGTGAATGAGTATAACCGCATGGTGGAAGAACTTCAGAACAGTGCTGACCGGCTGGCAAAGTCTGAACGTGAAAGTGCGTGGAGGGAAATGGCGAAGCAGGTGGCTCACGAAATAAAAAATCCACTCACTCCCATGAAGTTATCAGTTCAACATTTGCAACGTGCCTGGATTGATAAAAGTCCGAACCTGGATCAGATGGTTGAACGTGTTTCTCAAACACTCATCGAACAAATAGAAACATTGTCTTCCATTGCCACTGCATTTTCTGATTTTGCTAAAATGCCCAAGGCGGAAAATGTTAAGGTTGACCTTTCAAGTATTCTTGAAACAACAGTTAACCTTTACAGTGAAACCGAAAACATTCAAATCAATTACAATTCAAAAGAGCATAGAGATTTAATTGTGAATGCAGACAAAGACCAGTTGCTGCGCATATTTTCAAACCTGATAAAAAATGCAATGCAATCAATTCCTGCTGAACGGCAAGGCATTATTGATATTGGAGTGGAAACAATGTCGGATCAATATGTGGTTTCAGTTAAAGACAATGGAACAGGTATTTCTGCTGAGCAGACTGAGAAAATTTTTGTTCCCAACTTCACTACTAAAACAGCAGGAACAGGACTTGGTTTGGCAATGGTAAAAAATATGGTGGAGAGTTTGGAAGGTGCTGTGTGGTTTGAAACGCGTGAGGGAGAAGGAACTACATTTTTTGTGAAGTTGCATCGCTATCTGGAACATCTGTACTCAGAAAAAATCAGTACAGAATAATTAAATTATTTTTGCTCTCATTCTACTATAAGCATGCAACGTCCCATAAGAGTTTTAATTGCAAAAGTTGGTTTAGATGGTCACGATCGTGGCGCGAAAGTGATTGCTTCTTTTTTGCGTGACGCAGGAATGGAAGTGATTTATACGGGCTTGCGCCAAACGCCTGAAATGGTGGTGAATGCTGCTTTGCAGGAAGATGTGGATGTAATTGGTGTGAGCATTTTATCAGGCGCACACATGACGGTGTTCCCGCGTATATTGCAATTGATGAAAGAAAAAGAATTAGATGAAGTACTGCTTACCGGTGGAGGAATTATTCCGGATGCTGATATGAAAAAGCTGGAAGCAATGGGTTGCGGTAAATTATTTCCTCCGGGAACGGAAACAAAACAGATTGTTACTTACATAACTGATTTTGTAAAAGCAAACCGCACATTTTAAATTTGAACCTGAAACTTTAAACCCCGAATGACATACGAAAATATTTTAACAGAAATAAAAGATGCAATCTGCATTATCACCATCAATCGTCCTGATAAATTAAATGCATTAAATAAAAATACCATTGCAGAAATTGGTGTTGCAGTAAAAGACGCAGAAGGTAATGCTGATGTTAGAGGAATTATAATTACCGGTGCTGGTGCCAAAGCATTTGTTGCAGGTGCAGATATTTCTGAGTTTGCTGGATTCAATCTGGAAGAAGGAAAAAAACTTTCAGCACATGGTCATCAGGTATTCAACAGTATTGAGAGTTGTAGTAAACCTGTTGTAGCTGCTGTAAATGGTTTTGCCTTAGGTGGAGGATGCGAAGTGGCTCTCGCTTGTCATTTTCGTATTGCAAGTAACAATGCAAAGTTTGGTTTTCCTGAAGTCAAACTGGGATTAATACCCGGTTATGCCGGCACACAACGCTTGCCTCAATTGATTGGTAAAGGCAAAGCAATGGAATTGTTAATGACTGCAGATATGATTACCGCAGATGAAGCGTTACAGCTTGGTTTGGTAAACTATGTTACTGCACCTGAAACTTTGATTGAGAAATGTTTTGAAGTTTTAAATAAAATTAAACAGCAGGCACCGGTTGCCATCTCAAAAGTTATTCATTGTGTAAATGCACATTATGATAAAACAAAAAATGGCTTTGAAGAAGAAGTAAAAAGTTTTGGTGAATGTTTTGTGACAGAAGATTTCAAAGAAGGCACTGATGCATTTTTGAATAAACGCAAAGCAGTGTTTAAGGGAAAGTAACTTAGACATAAATAATCTGTACAAAATGTTATTAAATTTGACTGACATAAAAGTTTATGAAACGACTAACATTTGAAATTGAAAAAGACGGCAAACAGTATCACACCTGGTGTCCGCAATTGCCCGGCTGCCATTCGCATGGCAAAACTGTGAGAGAAGCTATGAATCACCTTAAAGATGCTGTAAACCTTTATCTTGAAGTTTTATTAGAAGAAGAAATCACTCGTAAGTCACTTGACCTGGCATGAAAGCCATTGAGTTGATTCGGCTTTTAGAAAAGGAAGGCTATATTTTTTTGAGACAATCCGGCAGCCATGCTATTTATAAAAAAACAGGGAATAAAATAATTGTTGTACCAATCCACAGCAAGGATATTCCAAAAGGCACTTTGAATGGAATATTAAAAGATGCAAGTTTAAAGAAGTAATTTTTATTTGTAATAAAACAAAACATCAAGTTTCCGTTATCATAGTTAAAAACAAATTCGTAATTGAAAGCAATTCGGATCATAATAACAGGCAAAGTGCAGGGAGTTTTTTTTAGGCAGCACACAAAGAAAACTGCAGAACAATTCGGTGTAAAAGGTTTTGTGCAGAACATTAGTGATGGTTCCGTGTATATTGAAGCAGAAGGCGATGATGAAACATTGCAACAATTTATTGAATCATGTAAACTTGGTTCTCCTCAATCATCAGTTGAAAAAATAAATGTTAGTGAAATTACATTCATAGGTTTCAAAAAATTTATCATTCGTCATGGAGATAGTTAATCAATCATCACTCTTCTCCCGATTAAATCGGGATCATTCTTCAATCAAAGAGTGGCTACAATAAAAAATCTTGCTGGTCAAACTGCTATCTACGGATTGAGCAGCATAGTTGGTCGTTTTCTTAATTATTTATTAGTTCCTCTTTACACAAGGATTTTTGCTCCCGCAGAATATGGCGTAGTGTCGGAGATGTATGCATACGTAACTTTTTTAATGGTGCTATATACTTATGGAATGGAAACTGCCTATTTTCATTTCACTGAAAAAAATAAAAAAGATTCGGGTTCATGGAGCGAGGACCAGGTGTATGGTAACGGTATATTCTCATTGTTTTGCAGCTCTGTATTTTTTTCCGGATTGTTGATTTTATTCTCACAATTTATTGCAACCAAATTAGGATATCCGGATCATGCTGATTACATAAAATGGTTTGCATGGATACTTGCACTTGACGCAATCACTTCATTGCCGTTTGCAAGATTAAGGAGAGAAGGAAGAGCAAAACGGTTTGCTACAATCAAACTTATCAATATTATTCTCAACATTGGATTAAATATTTTTTTCTTAGTGATCTGCCGCGATAATTATTTAAATCACACCAGCAGCATTTTTAATTTTTATAAACCTGAGTATGGCGTGGGTTATGTATTCATCAGCAATCTGATTTCAAGTTTTGCTACTGTATTGTTATTGTTGCCTGAATTACAAAGTCTCCGTTTTAAATTTCATCCGCGACTTTTAAAAGAAATGCTGGTGTATTCATTCCCGTTATTAATTGCGGGTTTTGCGGGTATGGTTAATGAAACCTTTGATCGTGCTGTGTTGAAATATCTCGTTCCTGACAAGGCTTCTGCATTACAACAACTTGGTATTTACAGTGCGTGTTACAAACTTTCAATACTGATGACTTTGTTTGTGCAGACATTCCGTTACTCTGCCGAACCCTTTTTCTTTTCGCAACAGCACAAGGAAAAAAGCAGGGAATTGTATGCGCGTGTGATGAATTATTTTGTGATTTGTTGTTGTATTATTTTTTTAATGGTGATGCTTTATCTTGATGTAATAAAATATTTCATCGGTCCGCAATACCATTCAGGATTAAAAGTGGTTCCGGTTTTATTGATTGCAAATATGTGTCTGGGTGTTTACTTAAACCTGAGCATGTGGTATAAACTCATAGGGCAAACAAGATACGGTGCATTCTTCTCAGTGATAGGAGCCATCATAACGATCGTGTTTTTGTTCCTGCTGATTCCCATGATGGGTTATATGGGCGCTGCATGGGCTACACTTATTTGTTATGCAAGCATGATGTTGATTTCTTATTTCACCGGACAACGCGTGTATCCTATTCCATATAACATCAGTAAACTGTTGATTTATTTTGGAGTAGCTCTTGGCATTTATTTTTTAAGTGAAGCAATTCATCGCTATTTTAATTTTGGAGAAACCTTGCGGATGATCATTAACACTGTTTTAATCATCGCCTATTCGCTTTGGGTTTTCAGAAAAGAAAAAATAAAAGGGGTGGCAATTTTAAACAAGAATGATTTATAAAACTATAGCAGTTTTTTTTCTGTTTCATTGATCAACGCTACCTGTGCCGGATTAATTTTTTCTTTTGCTTCTTTCAGGGTAAACCATCCTCCTTTATCAATTTCAGGAATAGTAATTTTCTTTCCACTCTTTGGAGGCCACTCTAATTCAAAAGTATTGCAATGAATTTTTTCAGCATCAATATCCCCTTCCACAGCCCATGCATACACCATTTTTCCACTCTTAAGCCTCACTGGATTTAAAGCAATTATTTTATTGATGTCAACAGATAAGGCAATGCTTGTTTCTTCTTCAAATTCTCTCAACGCTGCTGATAAGGCATCTTCATCGTCATTAAATTCTCCTTTGGGAATCGACCATGCTCCTGAATCTTTCTTAGCCCAAAAAGGTCCGCCCGGATGAACAAGAAATAATTCTGGCTCCTTATTGATTAGCCTGTATAAAAGAATTCCTGCACTTTTTTTCATTTCCTATTCCGGTTTATATCAACGAATGTAAATAAAGACAGCATAGTTTATTTTTGTGTAGGTTTAAAAACTCAGAATTTATGCGCATTCTACGTAAGACATTTGCAGTACTTTTTATTTTACTGATACTCATTGCTGTTACTGTTCTTATTTATCTCACTTCACAAAAGCCGCAGTACTCGGGCACATTGCAGTTGAAAGGATTGCAGGAAAAAGTATCAGTAGTGTTTGATTTTTATGGTGTGCCTCATATTTATGCTAACAATGAAGAGGACGCCTACTATGCGCTGGGTTATGTTCATGCACAGGATCGCTTGTTCCAGATGGAGTTGACACGCAGAATTGCAACAGGACGGTTAAGTGAAATATTTGGAAAAGAATATATCCGTATTGACCATTTTTTTAAAACATTATGTCTGGAAGAGCAGGCTGATTCCTCAGCTAAATTATATTTATCAGGCATCACTCAACCTTATCAGCGAGCTGCCTATGCTTATGTGAATGGAATAAATAGTTTTATGGAAAAAGGCAGAACTCCTGTGGAATTTACGATGTTGCGTATCCCGAAAGAAAAATTTACACCTCGCGACATTTATCTTGCAACAGGATATATGGCTTTCAATTTTGCAATGGGTTTCCGTACTGATCCGCTCATGAGTTTCATTAATTCAAAGCTTGGAAATAAATACCTGGATGATATAGTAACCGGTTATACTCCCGGAACAATTTTAAACTCCAGTTACCGTATTGATTCAAATTCCGTACTCATTCCATTAAAAAACACAACCACGGCAATGCTTGAAAAGTTACCTGTTCCTCCTTTTATGGGAAGTAATGGTTGGGTGATAAGTCCTGCATTGTCACGATCAGGCAAAGTATTGTTTGCAAATGACACGCATATTGGATATAGTCAGCCATCCGTTTGGTACGAGGCACATATTGAATATCCGGGATTTAGTTTTTATGGCAATCATCTGGCAGGATATCCTTTTGCTCCTGTTGGGCATAATCGTTTTTGCAGTATTGGTTTAACCATGTTTGAAAATGATGATGTGGATTTTTACCGTGAGCGGATAAACAAGGAAGATAAATTTAAGGTGTGGGAAAATAATCAGTGGGTTCCTTTGAAATTGATTGAAAAGAATGTGAAGGTAAAAGGGGAGCCTGACCATAAATTAATTGTACGCATCAGCAATCATGGTCCGTTAGTTCAGGGAGTGATGCCTGAGTGGAAATATATTACCTCTGACGCTGTATCAGTTTTCTGGACTTACCTGAAATTCCCGAGCAATCTCGTTCAGCTCACTTACAATCTTAATCATGCACAAACAATGGATGCTGCGCGCCATGTTGCCTCTCAGATAATTTCTCCGGGAATTAATATTATGTATGGTGATTCAATTGGTAATATTGCGTGGTGGGCTGCTGCGAAGTTGATAAAACGGGCAGAAGGTGTAAATCCTGTTTTGTTGCTGGATGGGATTTCAGGTAAACAAGAGGTAAAAGGTTTTTACGATTTTAAGGATAACCCGCAATCAGAAAATCCACCTGAAGGATATGTTTACAGTGCCAACGGACAGCCTGACACAGTGAATGGAAATCTTTATCCCGGTTATTATGCACCCGGAGACCGTGCAACGAGAATAATGCAATTGCTCAATGATAAATCGGATTATTCTATTGAGGATATGCAGCGTATCAATGCAGATGCTATTTCAACTTCTGCTCCGGCCATCGCAAACATAATTCTTGAGCAGATAAACAAATCATTAATCAATAAAACACAGGCACATTACAGTGCCTCCAAAATTTTACTTGCATGGAATGGTGATCACCAGTTGCTGGATATTGCTCCCACTATTTATTACAAATTACTTTATTATGTGCTTGAATTTGCAATGAAGGATGAATTAGGCAACACAAATTTCAATGTCTTTTTAAAAACCCATACTATGAAAAACACTGTTCCGCAATTGGTTGCTGATGGCAATTCAGTGTGGTGGGATAATGTTAGTACAAAAAGAATTAAGGAAACACGCACCTTCATTTTTATGGAAGCTTTTGATCGCACTATTAATGATCTTGTTACACAACTTGGAACGGATGTTAACAAATGGGAGTGGGGACGTGTGCATTTTTTAGAAGAGGTTCATCCCATCGGAAGGAAAAAACCTTTTAACCTGATGTTTGATGTTGGTCCTTCGCCAGTACCTGGTGGTAATGAAGTTATCAACTGCATTGGTTTTGATTTGAATAAGAAAGGAATTTATAAAGCGAGTTATGGACCTGCTATGCGCATTGTTTTGGATTTTGCGGATATTGAAAATTCAAAAAGTGTATTACCTACAGGACAATCAGGAAATATCATGAGTCATTATTATAATGATCAGGCTGTAATGTATAACACAGGAAAGTTTCGCAAACAAAAAATGAATCGCCAGGAAATTTTAAGTAATAAAACCGGGACGTTGATTTTTCTACCGATGAAGTGAAGAGACTAAGTAGCAGCGGCAGTAAGCAGTGAAATAAAAATGAACGGCAGGAGGCAATGGCAGGAAACAGGGAAATAAAAACCAGAGATAAAATGTGAATAAAAATTTAATCGAATTAACTACCTCCTGCTACTGCTTCCTGCTACTCTTTTTCCCTACTCCTCTCTCCCTACTTTATATAAGCAGTTACTTCAATCTCAATCAACAAGTCAGGATTAATCAGTGATTTTACTTCTACCATTGTAGCAGCAGGTTTTATCTTGCTGAAAAAGTCTGCATGGGCTTTTCCGATTTCCTGCCATTGCGAAATATCAGTAACATACATGCGTGTGCGAATTACATCATCTAAACCTGAACCCGCTTGTATTAACGCCTTTTCTATTTTCTGAAAAATAAATTTTGCTTGTGCGTACACATCTCCTTTACCAATTATATTCTCGCCATCCACAGCAGTGGTGCCTGATACTTCTATTAAATTCCCAACTCTTACAGCCCGGGAATAACCAATTTGATTTTCCCAGTTAGTATCTGATGAAATATGCTGGCGTTCGATCATGATCATTTTTTTAAAACCTGAATAATTTTTTCTGCAAGCACGCGTGCAATTTTTTCATTCGACTCATGCGTCCATCCTCCAATGTGCGGACTAAGAATTACTTTTTCAGAATTAACTAAATATTTAAAAGGTTCAGGCATATCTGCATGAGCCAATTGTTCAAATGAAATACTTTCATATTCCAATACATCGAGACATGCGCCAATCACTCTTCCGGATTTTATTTGATTGACCAATGCAGAAGTTGCTACAACTTTTCCTCTTGAGGTATTGATGAGATAAACAGGTTTTATAAATTGTTGCAGAAAATGATCGTTAACAATATACTTTGTTTCAGAGGTTAACGGAACATGTAGACTGAGTATATCAGCTTCTTCAAATATTGTTTCCAATGAAGTTTGTGTTACATAAGGGAAAAGGAGAGTATCTATTGTAATGTATTTGTCATACGCTAAAATTTTTACTCCAAATCCTCTTAGCTTCTCTGCGAAAGCAGAACCCATGTTGCCAAAACCAATGATCCCAACTGTTTTTCCTTGTAATTCTGTGCCGCGGTTTTCTTCGCGTTTCCATATTCCCTGACGTACTTCTGCATCAGCACGTTTGAGATGATTCAATAACATCAATAACATACCGAGTGCATGCTCACCTACTGCATCACGATTTCCTTCAGGAGCATTGATGCAAATGATTCCTTTTTCATTCGCCACTTTCACATCAATATTTTCCATGCCTGCTCCGCCACGGGCAATCAGTTTTAATTGATTGCATTGATCAAGAAAATTTTTATCAATCACAAAACGGCTTCTTATTTCAATACCAGCATATTGATGAATGATATTTAAAATTTCTTCTTTTGATAAATGCGTTCCATCATCACATTCAATGCCTGCTTCACTTATAAGTTTTTTAAAAACAGGATGAATGGTATCAATCAATAAAATTTTATTCAGCGCCATGCGCTAAAAGTAATAGGTTTAGTAATAGTTTACGGTTTACACTTATTCCTGCGTCTGCAATTGTAAACCGTAAATTGTTAACTGCAAACTATTTTTCTGCGTGAACTCCTTCTGCAATTTCTTCTACCATCTTTTTGCAGAAAGCAGGTAAATCACTTGGGTTGCGGCTGGTAACTAATCCATTGTCAACCACCACTTCTTCATCCACCCATTTTACTCCAGCATTTTGTAAATCGGTTTTTATTGATGGATAAGAGGTCATGGTTTTTCCTCTTAATTGTTTGGTTTCAATCAAAGTCCAAGGTCCATGGCAAATGGCTGCGACAGGTTTACTTTCAGTCATAAAGTGTGTAACAAAATTTACAGCATCATTGTTCATCCTTAACTTATCAGGATTCATTACACCTCCCGGTAAAACCAATCCATCATACTCTTCACCTTTTACTTCTGTAACAATATTATCCACTTCATATTCTTTACTCCAGTTTCCTTTGCTCCACGATTTAACTGTTCCGCTTTTCAATGAAACTACTTCTACTTCCGCTCCCGCTTTTTTCAAAGCATCAAGTGGTTGGGTAAATTCTGATTCTTCAAAACCGTCTGTTACAAGTATTGCAACCCGTTTGTTATTTAATGTTCCCATGTTTTAGATTTTAAATTTTAGATTATAAACTACTTATCGGAATGCTAAAAAAATATACCATGTGAACACTTAATTTTGCTGCATGTCAGTTAAGGTAAAAAATATTACTAAGCTTTACGGGAAACAAAAAGCTTTGGATAACATAAGCTTTGAAGTTGCCTCCGGTAATGTGGTTGGTTTTTTAGGCCCTAATGGTGCAGGTAAATCCACGATGATGAAAATCATTACCTGCTTTCTTCCCCAAACATCGGGCACTGCTGAAGTGGTGGGGTATGATGTCAATGAAAATTCAGTTGAAGTTCGCAGGCAGGTTGGTTATCTGCCTGAGCATAATCCGTTGTATCTCGATATGTATGTAAAAGAATATTTGCATTTTGTAGGAGGTATTTACTTCAATAAAAATTTAGACAATCGTGTCAGAGAGATGATTGACATAACAGGATTAGGTGTTGAACAAAATAAAAAGATAGGTGCATTAAGCAAAGGCTTTCGCCAGAGAGTAGGATTGGCACAGGCATTAATTCACAATCCGAAAGTGCTGGTGATGGACGAACCTACTTCAGGGCTTGACCCTAATCAGTTAAGTGAAATAAGAACGCTGATTAAAAATATAGGAAAAGAAAAAACGGTGATTCTTTCCACTCATATTATGCAGGAAGTGGAAGCTATTTGCGATCGTGTGATCATCATCAACAAAGGAAAAATTGTAGCAGATGACAACACAAAAATTCTGCGGCAGCAAACAGCTAATTCCAACAGTGTCATTATTGAGTTTGATAAAACGCCCAATCTCCAATTATTGAAATCTATAAAAGGAGTTAGCAGTGTGGACAGGATGGAAGGCAACCGATATAAACTATCATCAGAAAATGATATACGTCCTCAGCTTTTCAATTTTGCAGTGGAGCAACATCTAACAGTTATTACAATGCAAAAAGAAGAACGCAGCTTAGAGCATATATTCCATGAACTCACCCAAAATGTTAATTAAATTGGTGTGTATGAAACCTCCGAGGTTTTGAAAACCTCGGAGGTTTTTTAATAATGAAGCACATTTCTTTCTCTGTATTCTATTCGCTTTTTCTATCTTTGGCATCCCTTTAACAGACTGGTGCAGGATATTTGAAACAAAAGTTTTGTGACAGTGTTAATTGAAAAAGCAAAACATATTAATCCTTAATTAAAAATTTAGAAATGCCTTATTTATTCACTTCAGAGTCCGTATCAGAAGGACACCCAGACAAAGTTGCCGATCAGATATCAGATGCAATACTTGACAATATGCTTGCACAAGACCCGAATTCAAGGGTTGCTTGCGAAACACTGGTTACTACAGGTCAGGTAGTAGTTGCTGGTGAAATAACTACCAAAGCGAATGTTGATGTGCATGAAGTAGTGCGCGAAGCCATCCAGAAAATCGGCTACAACAATGCGGATTATATGTTCGAGGCAAAGTCGTGCGGTATTCTTGTTGCATTGCATCAGCAGTCGCCTGATATTGCACAGGGAGTTAATACCGGTGAAGGTTTGCACAAAGAACAAGGTGCAGGTGACCAGGGAATGATGTTTGGTTATGCAACCAACGAAACAGATAACATGATGCCGCTTCCATTGGAAATTGCACATGACCTGTTACGCGAGCTTAGTAAAATCCGTAAAGAAGGAAAACAAATGAAGTATCTGCGCCCTGATGCAAAAAGCCAGGTTACCATTGAATACAGTGATGATAATAAACCAGTGCGTATTGATACTATCGTTGTTTCAACACAGCATGATGATTTTGACAATGAGCCGAAGATGCTGAGGAAGATTAAGGATGATATGATCAACATCCTGATTCCAAGAGTGAAAAAGCAATTGCCAAAGCGTGTACAGAATTTATTTAATAACAAAATCACCTACCATATTAACCCAACAGGAAAATTTGTAATTGGTGGTCCACATGGTGATACAGGTTTAACAGGAAGAAAAATTATTGTGGATACTTACGGTGGAAAAGGCGCTCATGGTGGAGGCGCATTCTCAGGAAAAGATCCTTCAAAAGTTGATCGTTCAGCTGCTTATGCTGCACGACACATGGCAAAGAATTTAGTGAAGGCGGGAATTGCTGATGAGATATTAGTACAAGTAGCTTATGCAATTGGTGTTGCCAAACCGGTTGGATTGTTTGTAAATACTTATGGCACATCGAAAGTAAAAATGACAGATGGAGAAATTGCAATCAAAGCAGCTTCTATTTTTGACATGCGTCCTGCGGCAATCATTGACCGTTTAAAATTGAAGAACCCCATGTATTCTGAAACGGCAGCTTACGGACATCTTGGTCGTGAACCAAAAGAAGTGACCAAAACTTTTGGTATTAACGGAAAGAAGGTGACTAAGAAAGTAGAATTGTTTACCTGGGAGAAATTAGATTACGTTGATAAAATAAAATCAGCTTTCGGTTTAAATAAAAATGTAACTAAGCTGGTTGCAAATAAAATAAACAAATCAAGTTTGATGATGGCGTAACAAGCATTATTCTATATTGAAAGAGGGCTGGTGAGATTTTCATCAGCCCTTTTTTTTAGTTGATTTTGATAAAGTTGTATTCATTTCATTTTAATAAACTCTTCCACTTCAACATCAGCTTGTTTCAAATTGCCCTTAATGTTCCTTCAGGCATATCGCCACTGTGGTTAGGAATAGTTGTATATTTTTTAGTTGAAATATTATACCAAATTTCATGACTTCCTGAAGCTTGTCTAAAAAATGTAAAACCCAATTTTTTTAGGATTTTGATTATATCTCTATATCTGAATCCAGATAACCTGCCCATCAGATACCTATCACCAAAGGGTAATCAAAACTGTCTGATAAAGGAGTGAAGTTTTGTATTTCTTCCTGAGCTTCAATTAATTTTTTTGCAACGTCTCGTGCAATCTCAATGGTTTCAACAATCGTTCGTCCTTGAGCAACTAATCCTTGTATGCTATCTGAAGTTGCAAGATAAAATCCTTCGGGAAGTTTTTCTATATGTAAGTTGATAATCTTTTCCATTTCATTTCAAAAATAAACATTTGCGCTAATAAACCATCGTCATTTAATCACTACCATCTTCCCCACACCCATTATTTTTTTATCCGACACCACCTCATAATAATAAACCCCATC
>JANLUX010000314.1:0-10608 GCA_031363705.1 Bacteroidota bacterium | reverse complement strand
GTAAGAGTAACGCGCAATAAAACAACTCAAAAAACAAATCATTCATCCACTGATAACGGATCGAATTCGGGGTCAAAATCCACTACTAATTACAATAAGCAACACTCTAAAACAAATGTAACCAGGAACGCGAATGGCAGCAATAAAGCGGTTCAGCAGAAGAATACAACAGTGATTAGAAAAGATACTATTCGTTAATAAAAATATCCGGTATTTAAGTTTAGCTGTCCACAATATTGTTGAAATATTCCGGTTGCTTTATAGTGCAGAGATTTGTTAATTTTGAGACATATTAAAAAAGCACTTCTTCCCAATGAAAGGTAACCCTGTAATTTTAATGGTTGATGATGATGAGGATGACCGTAGATTGTTTTTTGAAGCAGCACATGAGGTTAGTAATTCCATACGTTGTCTGAGTGCAGAAGATGGTGAAAAAGCATTACAACTGCTGCATTCGGGTGAATCACCTCTTCCGGATTATATCTTTCTTGACTTGAATATGCCACGTATAAATGGTAAGCAGTGCCTGGAGGAAATAAAGAAAACACAAAATCTTCTGCATATCCCTGTAATAATATTTACCACCACCAGGCGTGAAGAAGATGTTGAGGAAACAAAACGATTGGGAGCAGTTGAATTTCTAACCAAACCTGTTTTATTTGAGGATATATGCAAGGCAATCAGCTATGTGATATCAGAAGACTGGAAGAAAAATTAGCTACGGATTATATAATTAAAAAAGGCATTTGTAATTATTTACAGATGCCTTTTTAACTTAAAACTTAAACACAACCATAATTAAGATTTAAATAAATATGCCAGCTTTTATTGTTGTAACAAAGGAAAATTAAATCCACAATTTATCACACTACTTATTAAACTCCACATGGTATTCAAGCAAAAAATCATTTTAAAGAATCTTATGGTTGGAGGTATTAACTTAACAAATAATTACACGCAAGATTAAGTCTATAAAATCAGATGAATATCTTCTGATTAAAAGTTACGTTTTTCTCCTTTGCCCGTTGTATCTTTTGATGTTTTCCTGATTTTTTGAGGCGTCACTTTGGTTTTATCGCGAGGGGCAGGTGACACTTTTCTGATGGGTTTTTTTATCTGAACTGAATCCTGTGATAGTGTGCTATTTTCCGTTTTCTTATCCGGATATCCCTGTTCTTCATTATAAATTGCGTTAGTGTCAGGCGATTTATAAATAGAATTTGAATCAGGATAATTAGGAACCGGCTTATCTTTTAAACTTCTGTTTACAGGTACTGAATCTTTCTGGGCAAAAAGTAGCGTTGTAGAAAGCACTAATGATATTATTAATAAAGTTCTCATATAGTGATAGAGTAAAAGTTAATGCCAAAAAAGAACAACTATGACAATTATCATATTAATGAGTTAGATGTAGTTGCCTAATCTAAAATTGCCGATATTTGAAAATTAACTAAACCACGTTACCAATTATGAGTAAACCTGAAGTGACGGTGTTAATGCCTGTTTATAATGCCTCAGTATATTTACAGGATGCTGTTGACAGTATTTTAAAGCAAACTTTTAAGGATTTTGAACTCCTGATTATTAATGATGGTTCAAAGGACGATACCTCCAGCATACTTCAGTCATTTAACGATACACGAATCAGACTGGTACAGCATTCAACTAACGAAGGATTGGTAAAGACATTGAATGAAGGATTAAAATCAGCCCGTGGAAATTACATTGTGCGGATGGATGCTGACAGTGTAAGCCTGCCAAACCGGATTTCAAAACAGGTAAAATTTATGAATGCTAACCGGGATGTGGCTTTAGCAGGCGCCTGGTTCAGGGATATAAACAGTAAAACACAAGTTTCAAAAGTACCGGGCAAACATGAGGAAATCAAAAGCTTTTTATTTTTTAATCCGGTGTTTGCTCATTCAACAGTAATTATAAGGAAAAATTATTTCCAGAGCCACCATCTCTATTACAATGCTGATTTTCCGCATGCTGAAGATTACGAACTGTCAGTGCGGGTATCGCGGATGCTGAAACTTGCAAATGTTCCGGAGGTATTATTGCATTCCCGCTACCATGATTACAGGATTTCCAGTCAGCATAATAATGCACAGCGTAGTGCCATTCATCGTTGCCACCAAAGACAGTTGATGGAATTAGGCTTAAAGCCAAATGTAAAAGAGCTTCAAATGCATTTTGCCATTGCAAACCTGTCCTATTCTCCACAAATAGAATTTGTGAAAAATGCTGAAGACTGGTTAATGAAAGTGGTGACCGCCAATAAAAAAGCAAACATTTTTTCCAGTAATCATTTTAACAGAATGATTGGTGGGTATTGGTACAACATCTGCAGCACTTTGTTTGAACAGGGAATTGATACGAGAAAAAATTTCTCACAATCATCGCTTGTCAAAGCCCATTGTGTGGCTCCTGCTCTGTTATTGAAATTCCGTATGAGATATCAGATGGGTTTACGCAAGAGTGTGCAGAAAAGCAAAACTCACTAATAAATATTTTATTTTATTGTTTTCAATCCAACTTTCCATCTAAACCGTAAATGAGTTTAAATAATAATTCAAAACTCATAAAAAATTTAAAACTATGTTTAAAAAACTAATGATTGTTGCAATGATAGGTATAACCGGAATTGCAAATGCGCAAATGAATAATGAAAAAGGAGTAATGGTAGGCGGTGCTATGATGGTGCAAAGCAAAAATATTGTGGAAAACGCAGTCAACTCAAAAGATCACACAACACTTGTTGCTGCTGTGAAGGCTGCAGGATTAGTAGAAACATTAAGTAGTAAAGGTCCATTCACTGTATTTGCTCCCACAAATGAGGCTTTTGAAAAATTGCCTGCAGGCACGGTAGATGGATTGTTGAAGCCGGAATCAAAAGACAATCTTACTTCTGTGCTCACTTATCACGTGGTGGCTGGACGTTACACCAGCAAAGACCTGAAAGATGGAATGAAACTAAAAACGGTTCAAGGCGAAGAGATCACTATTAGTAAAAAAGGAAATACCTGGATGGTGAACAATGCAAAAATTGCAATTGCAGATGTAATGGATAGCAATGGAGTTACTTATGTAATTGATTCTGTCCTTATGCCTAAGATGTAAAAAAAATAATTTTTCTAAGTTGGTGGTTAAGCCGCTTCGTATTTTTTGCGGGCGGCTTTTTTTAATTTCCGAGATAACCTTTCAACAATTTACTTCTGTTTTTATGGCGGAGCCTTCTGATGGCTTTTTCCTTTATCTGGCGGACACGTTCACGGGTGAGATCAAATTTTTCTCCTATCTCTTCTAATGTGGCACCTTGAGGAGCTCCAATTCCAAAAAACATTTTTACAATTTCACGCTCACGTTCAAGCAATGTTCCTAATGAACGTTCAATTTCTTTCTTTAACGATTCTGACATCAGGTGTACATCTGCCCTTGGCGATTCAGCATTTTCCATCACGTCAAGCAAAGTGTTTTCTTCTCCTTGTATAAAAGGCGCATCCATGCTTACATGCCTTCCTGGTATGCGCATGGCATCAATAATTTTATCCAATGGTAATTCAGCACACTCTGCAATTTCTTCCTGCGATGGCTCACGTTCAAATTCCTGTTCAAGCTGGCTGAATACTTTTCCGATTTTATTGAGTGATCCCACCTGGTTTAACGGAAGCCTCACTATCCGCGATTGTTCAGCTATTGCTTGTAATATACTTTGACGGATCCACCATACAGCATAAGAAATAAATTTGAATCCTCTTGTTTCATCAAAGCGTGAAGCAGCTTTTATCAAACCCAGGTTGCCTTCGTTAATCAAATCAGGCAGTGTGAGTCCCTGGTTCTGATATTGCTTTGCAACTGATACAACAAATCGCAGATTAGCGCGTGTAAGTTGATCAAGTGCTGATTGATCGCCATCTCTTATTCGAATGGCTAGTGCAACTTCCTGTTCTGCTGTCACCATTTTTTCTTTGCTGATATCCTGCAAATATTTTTCCAGCGAAAGATTTTCGCGATTGGTAATTGTTTTTGAAATTTTCAGTTGCCGCATAATGGTTAGTAAGATTTAGTAACGTTTACTGAATTGATGAAATGTAAATTACATTAAGACAAATTTATATTAAAGCGTTGTGCATTCAATATAAACAGGAAAATATATTTTGTATTGAAAAACAAGGTTAAAAGTAAGGGTTGAGTTTAACTTTAAAACTTTATGTGAAAATAATTTTTTTGTTTAACGCACAATTTATTTTCATCGGCTTGTGAGTGTTGCGCCAATATTTTTTGTTTTATTTTTTGGCTTTTAATTTTTCGGATGCAATTTGCATGATTTGATTGGCGGTTTAGTTTTAAAAAATCCCTTTGCTTTAGCGTGTCTTTAATGCAATGTTATTACTACAATAATTTTATTCGATACAATCAATTACTTTCAATTAACAAAATAAAAAAGGCTGCCTCACTTTAGAGACAGCCTTTTTATTTTGAAAAAAACTCAGTTATCAATAAACCAGCTTATGCGTTACCTTCTTCTCACTGTTTTGCAGTGTTATCAGGTACATGCCGTGTGGCCATGCAGCAGCATCAAGCTTAATAATATTTACACCCGGTGCAGCAGGATTATTTAAACCCACCGCCATTGTTTTACCTATCATATCAGTCACCGTATAATCCACATTCTCTTCGCTGTCGTAATCAAAAATTACTTCCACTTCCGATTCATTGGTTACATACAGAATTTCAAATGTTGACTTCACACCAAAACGTACTGCCACATAATCTGAAACAGGTTTAGCGCTTCCGCCAATATCTGTTTGCAATAAGCGGTAATAATTAAGTCCTGTTTTAGGATTATTATCCCATGTTTCATATTCCTGCACATCATTGCTGTTGCCATTATGACTTGGCACCTGTGCAACTTCTACATGCGTATTAAAATCATTGGTGCGTTGCACAGTAAAGTAATCATTGTTTTTTTCTGATGCTGTTTCCCAATTAATATGAACTTTGTCTTCTATGGCTTTAGCATCAAAGTTTATCAGTTCTACAGGCAATGGGTTAGTGCTGTTAGCAATAGCCCATGGATTATAATCGCCATAAGTCCATAAATAAGAAGGAATAGTAACAATATGAGTTCTTGAAGCACCAAAAAGACCATTGGTAGTATTAGCTTGTGTTCCAACATTAGGAGCAGGTCTCCATCCTCCGGCCTGACCCCAAGGCTGAGCTTTTGCCTGTCCTGCAGTACCCGTCATGAATGCAGTTTTTTCCGCTTCAGTAAAGGTAAAGACAAGAGAAGTTGTAGCAGCTCCTAATAATGGTGTTTTACTCACTATCCAGTAACGGTCAACCGTATTAGCAGCATTATTTACTCCTGTCATATCATTAAGCGAAGTAACCATTGGTGGCCAGAGGGTATTAGGATTTCCTACACCTGCATAATAAGTGGATGTTGACACCATTCCTATATTACCACTTATATGATTAATAGTGGTAAAAATCTGATGAGTAGCTGCGGGATTAGTAAAGGGAACAATATGAGATCCCGTTGTAGAGCCAATATTCCAGTTCACCTTGCTTAGCGTATCTTCACTCAATAACATTCCATTGATCGTGGTTGCAACAAATGAAGGGCGGGAAATTCCCCACGTGAACGGATTATTAATAGTGATGGACTTAGCATTCATTTTTATGTGTCCGAAGCCTAATGAAAGAGAATCATTAACAGTGATTGGTTGCTGCAACAAAATATATTGAGCTAAAGCTCCTTTCTCCAATCTGAAGTCCCAGAAAGAAGTAGGTTGAGTTCCTCCAAGATTTTGATTCGAAGTTCCTCCAAACACTACCCTGCTTTTAATACCCGAAGTAAATGTTCCGTTATTATTCCAGTTAACACCGTTAAAGAAGATGGTGCTTTTTCGCTGAAGACCTGTAGGAGCATAAGCAAGATTAGTAGTACCTGCATTTGTATAAGTTCCGGCTATAGTAAACGAAGTGGAATCAAGATTTATAGTTCCCACATTATTAACCGTGCTGGCAGCATTACTAACATTAATTACATCATCACTGGTGTTAATGGTTCCGTTATTAGTTAATCCTCCGGCACCATTCACATTTAAAGTACTGGTATATTGGAAGCCGCTTGGTTTATAGCTCATATCAATAACTCCGGTAGCATTATTCACAAGATCACCGCTGGTTGTAAAGGTGGATTTATCCAGGTTTATCAATCCGTCATTGGCAGGAGTTCCGCTAAGTACAGAGAAATTAGTATTGCTTAAATATATTTTGCCTGTAGGCGGAACCTTTAAGCCGCCTCCCACAAATGGTACACTTCCCACATTGGCAGTTAAAGTTTTCTGCGGGCGATGGAACCTGAAGGTCACATTCGGACGGTTAACCGTGGGTGTAAAACCTGCAGTGGAACTATTAACCCCCTGCACCAGCACACAACCATCCTGGGCAATACTGCTGTTTTCTATCTGGAGATAAGTTTTCAGACCCATAGCAGTATAATATGTCTGGTCATTTCCTCCGGGATTTGCTGTTGCCGAATTCCAGCATATCTGCAGCACAATGTTCTTTGTGTTGTCAGTATATTGAAAACCTGTAACCGGCAGTTTCAATGTGCCTGATGCACCCGGAACCATCGTAAAGATAGGAAGTGCAGCATTAGAATATATAAGGGTAAGAGGAGCACCGGTATATTGGGTGTCAATTTTCGCTGTGGAAGTGTATTGATCCTGGGTGGTTAAGCCATAATGGATCTTGAAATTTTCATAAGGACGGATACTTGCTCTTGATTTAAAATGAAAGAACAAAGAGTCAATCACATCATTCAATTGTATTTTCGATGCATTTAATTCATTAGCCGAGAAAATCATTTGCGAAATTTCTTCAAAAGTTCCACCTTTAAAAGGAAGTACACTGCCAATTGCTAATCCGCCATTACTAAAAGCTACAGTGTCTGCTTCCAGGCTAGTCATATTCACAACCCCGCTATCATTTAATAATTGAAGTACAGTAAAGCCACCTGTTAAAGAATCAGTGAGCACTTTTAGTGTGTCTGTTGTAGCTATCTGAAGCATATAAGCAGACACCGCCATGCCTGACTGAACAACAGGACCTGCATAATTGGTGCTGGTTATACTTCTGTAAGCTGCTGCTGCCCACTTTGCCACCTGCACACTATCTGATAAAGTAGGTACGCGTCCACACCAGTTAGCCGGATTACTCCAGTCAGTAGAAAGTGTACTTCCTGAACCACCTAACCAGGTGGCAGGACGGTTAACTACACACACTTTAGCAGAGTTAATTACTCCTCCGAAAGAGGTACAGGTAATAACACAACGATAGCAGGTATATCTGGACTGAGTAGTAGTAAATGTCTTATTGTTACCAGGTGCATTTTGCCAGGTAGAAACTCCACCCGGAAAAGTATCTAATTGCCATTGATAGAACAATCCCTGCCAGTTAAGACCTGAAACAGGAGTGGGAGCTAAAGTGAGATTAATTGGACTACCAGAGCAGGACGCTGTTGCACTGGCAACTGTAGTCACTGTGGTAGCACCAGGAAATGTATTGTCGCAGAATGGATAGGTTGGAGGATCAATTGTAATTAAATAATCTTCCGTTTCGCCTGAACCAAAATTAGTGCACGCATCACCTGAACCATTCAGCGTATTAATCCTCGAGCGCACCCTCATACCGGTTAATCCTGTAAAAGACCCAATGGGAATTGTAATAGGGAGAATGTAAGTACCTGCTGCCTGAACAGTAGGGGGATTACCTGTAATACCAAACCATTCAGAAGCGGAAAAGATACCGTCCCCATTAAAATCTATCCACACCGAAATACTTTGTGAAGAACCACCTGTGGTAACACTGAGATTATAAGTAGTACCCTGTACCACAGTAGTAGTTGTGTTACCTGATGTTGGATAAATGGTGTAAGCAGTTGCATTACCTGATGTACAACCTGTACTGGCATTGTTAAGTGTATTGAGCTGAACAGTGTTGATATAGGCACTGCTGCAACTGAATCCGTGCAAAATATTACCAGTATTTTGCTGATTACAATAGCATAGGTTTGGTGCATTGGAATTAATTACTAAACAAGAAGTATAAGCCGGTATACCTGCTGCACAGGTAATTCTGCAACGATACCAGGTAGTTGCAGTTTGATTACAAACGGTCAATGTCGTTAAAGTGTCGGCTACACCAGTAGCTACATAACCTGTCCCACAACCAGTAGTAGATTTTTCCCACTGCCATTTTTGATTTGAGCCAATTGTAGTGTTGCCCTGAATAGATAATGTGAAGCACTGATTAGCACAAACATTATATGCAGTACTTACAGTATTTCCCGGCACAACAGGATTGGTACAAGGAGGTCCAGCCAAAAGCACCACATTATAATCTTCTGTCTCGCCCCAGATATAAGTGCCACAAGGATCATTTCCCGGTCCACCTCCTGCATCCTGTTCTCTTAAAATTACACGCATACGGGTCGTACCAAGTGCAGTAGAGTAAGGAATGGTTACCGTTCCAGTTAAAGTAGGGCTTGCTAATGAGTTATATCCATTAGTAAATACCCGCTCATTAACAGGATCAAAAACTCCGTCAATATTATAATCAATGAATACATGTCCCCACGCAACATAAAAAGTATTGAAACTTGTTATCTGGCACATGGATAATGGGTAAGTAGTACCTTGTTGTAAATTAGGTGCTGGCACTGAAGAAGTATAATTGGTATATGTTCCTGTTGCAGCAGGATTACTGGTGGTGGGGGTACACCCACCTACCACATTATTTAAAGTTCCAAAGGTTACATTGCCAATGTCAGTATCCTGTGTGGAAGTGGCACCCGAAGGACAATAACAACTTGCTACGGGATTTTGATTTACCTGAACAACAGAAGAGGAAATACCTGTACCCTGTACTACCGGACCGGGTCCGCATTTTATTTCACAATAATACCAGGTTGTTGCACCCTGGGTTGCCTGGTAATAGGAATTGGTAGCGCCTGGAATTGCTGTATATCCCGCTACTGCACTGGTTGTTGAACTATACCATTGGAAGCTAAAACCACTTTGAGGAGGAAGACCTGATAAGCTTAATGTAAAGGGTACTGCACAAACAGGGTTCGCACTTGCATTAGCAGTTACGGTTCCTGCAAGAGGATTTACCGAACAAGGTGTAGCCGGTGTATAAGTGATCCGTATATCCGGTCTCCTGTTTTGTACAGAACCGTTCCCTGCTGGAGGCACGTTATCCTGATCCCAGTATTGCCCGCTTGCAGTTTTTGAATTTTGTGTAAACAAAATAGAGTTAAAAAAGCCCGGACCTCCCGGTGCAGCTCCAAACCATCCGTTCCCATCGAATCCTGTAGATGGTGAACTTCCCCAATTGGTTTCAACAAGAAATTCCAGGTTCTGCCCTGTAGTTAAATTATTATTATTTAGAGTAGTATTAATCCATGCAGGAAGAGCAGCGTTCCACGGTGCTGGCGGTGGTCCAGTCATAGTACCAGAAAAAACTAAAATTGATGCACTGGTTAATGCTGCCCATGTAGAAGATGTTACTGTAGGTGAGGCTACATTTTTAAGATAAATTTTATAATCATAAGTAAAACCGGGAGGGGTATTAATGGAGTTCAATTTGAAAGCTATGTCAGTAATAATCTCTCCCCCCGCACCATTTAAACCAAGTTCGGCAGCTGTATAGACAAAATGAGAACGCTCATAACCAAAATATACACCTAAGGGCTTTCGGTCATCGGGACTGGCTACGTAACCTGCTGAACCTGTTGTAAATTGAACTTGAACCTGCGCTATACTTGCAGATGTGACCCATAGTGATAATAATACGAGGAAGGATTTTTTAAACCGAGTAGTGTAGTTGTTTACCATGATTTTACTTTGATAGGGTTTAAATGTAATAATGTTTTGTCGGGTAAAGATAATAATTTTATAAACACTGCTGTATGCATAGGTGAATTAATTTATTAAGAACACCAAAAGCCTTATTCCGTTTAAGTTTTTACTTTTACCGCCTTGATCTGGGGTGCCGTTAACTAATTTAAAACGAGCTGAGATAATACCCATTGAACCTGATCCTGTTAATACAGGCGTAGGAAGATTTAGATGGATTTTACTTCAGTTTTTGGTGCTTCGCTCTTGCACGATTATCATGCCATCTAAAAATTTATAAAATGAAAAGACTGTTGATTCCATTCCTGATTTCAATCACATCACTCGTAAACGCGCAGTTTGTGTTAAAGGGAAAAATTTATGAACATTCAAATCCGTTGGTTAATGCAAATGTGGTTTTGATGCATACTTTCTGGCAAACAAGTTCAGATAAAGAAGGAAGTTTTGAATTTAAAAATCTTAAAGCAGGTGATTATACTTTGAGCGTTTCCTATTTAGGATATAAACCCCAAATCTTAACGCTGCATTTAACTGCTGATACAATGGTAATTATTACACTTCAGCCCTCAGCAATTTTAAATGATGAAGTGATAGTAACTTCCACACGAACAGGAAATAGAAACATAGCAGGTTCAACAATCACTAAGCAGCAGCTGGAAGAAAAGAATTTCGGTCA
>JANLUX010000292.1:0-2233 GCA_031363705.1 Bacteroidota bacterium | reverse complement strand
CAACATGAGCAGCATCTAACAACGGTGTAATAAACTGCCGGGTAAGCTTTGCCCAGTTATCCATGTACTTGCCTGCTACACGCTGCCACCCGTTATACTCCAGTTTTGAAAAATCATCGGTTTGGATTGTTGACATCACGTTGGGTTTAAAGAATAAAATATCACTCCACCAGTTTAGTGTTGAAAGTTTTATTTCCATTCGTGAGAAGTAATTTTGTTTTCATTTTATTTTTTTTTGATAAGTGAAGATAAGGTTTATTGTTGTTAGAAACAATTTCTTGCAGTCAGATTGAAGTTAGCACTGCCATCACGCATTCTATTTAATAATACAACATGCCTTTCATACATTTATATATTTGAATTAGCACGAGAAACGAAGTGGCGTGAAGTCATCACAAAACTTTATTAATTGTTCTCCGCTCATTTCTGCTCCACTATTTTCCATTAGGAATCCTTTCGGGTAATTTTACCATTACGAAATTCCCAATGATCACAACCTCTTACATTTAATTTAACTCCTGAAATTGTTGTACCGGCAAGTGTCCATTCTGAAACTCCCATATTTCCATCGGCTGAAATCCAATGACGGTCTTCGCCATAGTGAACATCAGGTATTCCTTTGAAACGCCCAGCAAGTGCCTCCCGCACCTGTGCCTTGCCGATGAAGCGTTGTCCGTAAGATTCAGGTCCTCTTGGAAAATCAAATGAACAATCATCAGCGAAAAATTCCATTATTGCATCAAGGTCATGACGATTGAATGCATCAAGGACTTGTTTCATAGTTTCTACTGTGACTGGCATTTCCTTTAAACTGTTTTGAGCTTGGAATGACTTTTCAGTTGGCTTATCATTACAACCAAAAAGAGCTGACAGTATAATGAATAGCCCAATGATTAAAATTTGTTTTGACATTATTGGAATTTTTACTGCGCTAAATAACCTCCATCCACCCCATAATAAGAACCTGTTACGAATGATGATTTTGATGAACTCAACCATAAAATTAATTCGGCTACCTCGGCTGCTTCACCTAAGCGTCCAAGAGGAATAAACTTTTTTAATGCATTCATTCCTTCTTCGTCAAATTGACCGGAAAGCATGGGTGTTTTAATATAGCTCGGTCCCACTACATTGATGCGGATATTCTGTTCTGCATATTCAAGCGCTACGGCTTTGGTGAGACCTACCACTGCATGTTTTGTGGCAACATGAGCCGAAGCATTCTTCTTAGCTACTCGACCTAACATGGCGGCAATATTTACAATGCTTCCACCACCGCTTGACAGCATGGCGGGTATCTGCGCACGCATTCCATAAAAAACGCCTGATAGATTTATGCTCAGAACTTTGTCCCATATATCGAGCGGATAGTCCGTTAACGAAAATGATGGAGCTGCAATAGCTGCGTTGTTACATGCAATGTGCAAACTGCCAAAATGTTTTACCGTTTCTTTTACCAACGATTCATGCTCTGCCGCATTTGCAATGTTTATTTTTATAAAGATTGCTTCGCATCCATTTTTAGTAAGTTCGGCAACTACATCATTACCTGCCTTCTCGTTAATATCCGCCACCACTACTTTTGCGCCTTCAGCAGCATAAGCTAATGCTGTTGCTCTGCCAATGCCCATACCTGCACCTGTAACAAGGGCTACTTTATTTTCTAAAATTTTCATGCTGTGTATTGTTTTTAAATTTTCATTGAATTGTTATGACCCGTTAAAAATAAAAAAGTTAATTAATACCATTAGCTAATATAAAATAGACCAAATTTTCCCCCTCTCCTTTGGGAGAAGGGGCGGGGGTGAGGCGAAAAGAAAAAAACTGTTTTATATTAGCTAATGGTATAATTTGGTAGAAATAAATCTTTCAAAAAAAAGTAAATCATACATCCGATAAAAACAAAAAGCAGATGAATTACATGTGTAAATCCTAACTGCAAATATTGTTTTACGATTTCAACAAGGGTCATTAAAAAAATTACTCTTTTAAAAGGGTAATGACTGAGGCTGTTTTGCCAATTACTTTTAAAAAATAAATTCCATTTGCCAGCGAAGAAAAATCTTCCCGTTCAATATTTTTTCCTGAATAAATTATTTGTCCGCAACAATTTGTGAGTTCAAATATTTCATAGCCATTTTTATTTTTTAAGTTAATGGTTGAAGTAAATGGATTCGGATAAATTGTCGTACTCAACATTGTAATTTCGCTTACTCCTGTAGTAGATTGATTT
>JANLUX010000282.1:0-2079 GCA_031363705.1 Bacteroidota bacterium | reverse complement strand
TGTGGAAAACAAACCCGGTGGTAAATTTGAATTGTTTGATGGCTGGGTGAAGGGAGAAGTAATTTCTTACAAACCCGGAAAGGAATTAAGCTATACATGGAAGGCAAATGAATGGAGTAAAAATACTTTGCCTTCCATTGTAAAATACACTTTTAAAAATCATGCTGCGGGCACTGAGTTGCTTTTGGAACACACACAACTTCCAAGTGTTGAAGAAGCAGATAAACATACCAGTGGCTGGATAGATTATGTTTTTGAACCTTTGAATGATTATTTCACGTCTCAGCTTTAACTTTCGGAATTTCGTTTGCCGTTTCCCGTGTTAAGCTTTCGAGCAGTTTCATTTCAGTAACGTCAATACTGTAAAATCCAAATTCTTCCACTACTTTACCTGTTATCAAATAACAACTTCTTCTTGCTGTAAAGGGAAATTGTTTTACAACTTGCGGAAAATGAGTAGTGTCAATCCATTTTCCTTTTCTGTCTAAAAAAGTTCCGAAATTCATTACATCACCATGCTTGGTGCGTGCATATTTGATGGTAACCAGATAACCAACGATGGAAACAATTTTTCCAAAATGATTTTTTAAATCTTCTGCACACTCACAAAAAATAGTTGACTGAGAATATTTGTTGGAAACGACTTCCCTCTCCTTTGGGAGAGGGATAAGAGGGTGAGGCGAATCAATCAGTTCAATCTTTTGTTTAAGTAAATCAAAAGGAGAGCACAAAGCAAAACCTAACATTTCTATCTCATCAAATGCATCATCAAATCTGCCATCATACAGATCAGGCAGGTGAAAATTTCTTTTACTCACTTCAAACAATTCATTCTTTACTTCTGTTTTCTTAGCTGCACCAATGATGGAATGAATATCCCACAACAACTGTTTCTTGATTCTTCCTGTAAAACGGAAAGCACCGATGCGGATAAGAATGCGTAACTGTTCAACAGAAATGGAAACACGATTCATAAAGTCATCAAGTGATTTAAATACCCCTCCACGGTTTCGCTCCGCTAAAATTTTTTCAGAACTATTTATTTCTAATTCTTTTATTAAGTGATAACCCAGATAAATATCATTTCCATAAATACAAGTGTAATGTTCACCCTTATTGATATCAGGCAAGTGAATATTTCCACCACACAATCTTGCTTCATGTACATAAAATTCAACTGCGAAAAATCCGCCTCCGTTATTAATCACGGCTACCATATATTCCAACGGATAATGCGTTTTTAAATACATACACTGGTAACTTTCAACTGCATAAGAAGCACTGTGTCCCTTAGAAAATGCATAACCGGCAAAACTTTCAATTTGCCGCCACACTTCCTGCGTCACTTTCTCATCGTAATTTTTTTCTTTACAGTTGTCAAAAAATTTATCTTTTACTTTTTTAAACTCTTCCCGTCCCCTGTACTTACCGCTCATCCCTCTTCGCAGCATATCTGCTTCGCCAAAAGTTAATCCGGCATATTCGTAAGCCACCTTAATTACATCTTCCTGATAAACCATAACACCATACGTTTCGTGAAGGATTTTGTAAATCGGCTCAGGGGTTGCATAAGTTGGCGGTTGTTTTTTAAATCGTAAAATATATTCTTTCATCATGCCTGAAGATGCAACTCCCGGACGAATGATGGAACTGGCCGCCACTAAGTCAAGATATGTTTTTGCTTCGAGCTTTGTAAGCAACATGCGCATAGCGGGACTCTCTACATAAAAGCATCCCATCAGGTTTGCTGTTTCCAGATTTTTTCTAACCTCATCGTCCTTTTTGAATTGTTCTACCTGGTGAATGTCTATCTCAATTCCTCTATTATACTTAACAATTTCAACCGCATCTCTTACTTTACCAAGCCCTCGCTGAGCAAGAATATCAAATTTGTATAATCCAACATCCTCTGCTTCGAGCATGCTGAATTGTGTGAGCGGAAAATTTTTTGGCGGTATGGCAGTGGCAGTATAACAGTTGATTAGCTTCTCAGAAATTAAAATTCCACCAGCATGCACACTCAAATGATTTGGAAAATCATGAATGTGTTTGCTGTATTTAAAAATCAGTTTCGTTATC
>JANLUX010000278.1:0-5856 GCA_031363705.1 Bacteroidota bacterium | reverse complement strand
CTCTTTATTGCAAGCTTTGGTTTGTGTGTGGTTTGTGTGGCTTGCAATAAGGAGCGCAAGAAGGGTGGTTTTTTTGGATGTAGTTTTCAGAGGTATTATCAGAGATTGAAGGTTTGCTGAAAAATTAATTTAACAACGAAGTAAACATTTATTAATTTTTATTTTCTGGATTACTGAGTTTTAATATCTATGTTTGCCAGCTCAATTTACCACTCCCACTAATGCACAAAACACGGCTGCAACAATTACATCTACTCGAACAGCAAGTGATGTTATGATGTATAATAGCAGAAACTTTGATGTAACTGCTTATGATGATGTTACAAACACTGCTCCTGGCTTTCATTGGAAGGATAACAGCACGGGTAATACAGGCAATAAAGTTTTTACAAATCTTGATGCACAAAACCCTGACATCACTTTATTAAGGAATGAAATTATACAGGGTCGTATTCACATCGTTGTTGTTTATTATTCTGCTACTGGAGGATTAGGTAGTACGCCAAGTTATATTATGGAAGCTTACGAATATAATGGCACTAATGTAATTTTAAGTGCTAATATTTGGCTGAACACTTCTACACCGATTGGTAATCCTCTGCCCTTACCAGTAACGGCATTGAATAGTAGCGGTTCAACTATTTCACATATTGATGGAGACGGATGGGGTCACTTCGGGCTTGCTTGTGATGGTAATGATGGTTCAGCAAATAGAGTTTATACTAATATGGGAGAAGTAGAGTACACTTTTGACCGTGTTACTTTTTATAACACATCATCTCCTGTTTTTTCAATGATTGCAATAAATCTCCCTTCTCTTGGTACTTCTACCAGTCAATACCAGTGTGATGTTGCTATAAATTCTGTGGCTCCTGACTTTCCGGCTTGTGAACTTTATTTCGTTTATACCAATGACGCTAACACAGAGCTCGTTTACCAGGTACATAGCGCTAATACAATCATTACTGATATTTCCACAAGTGGTGTTACAGTAACAAATGACCATTTTAGTGACCCTAAGTTAACTACCGATTTTTTCTATCATCCTGCCATTGGTTGCAGCGATGTATATTCTGTGTATGGCACTACAACTCCTCCTACCGGTCTTGATAACCATACCGCGATTATATATGAGTATTCCAGAGCAAGTTCATATTATGAGATAGACGCTACTGTTTATGCAAGCAATGGTACTGCGTTTTACGTTTCTAATAATTTGACCAATCTTACGGGTTGGGGCTGTCCTAATAGTATTGACAACACAGGACCTATTAATACTTACCCGGCAATTGCTTTTATTAATAACGGATTGGATATTGTGACGGGTTGGATTTATGATGCTAATGGGAATTCTATTGGTAATTTACCAACGGGTGTATATCCTGTAATTGTTTATACTGACCCGAAGCTTAATCCTGCTTATTATCCTGCTGCCTATGTGCGCTTTTACCTTGGCTTATCATTATCTGGTGCCGGTAGTGCATTGAGCTTAAATAGTAAAGAAGAAAGGGATGTACATTACAGCTATTATGATGCAGGAAGAGTATATTATAAAACGCTGGGATTTGGTACAGTTCCATTGCGCCTGAGCAATATAACAACTGCTGCACCAGTAATTTATCCTAATCCTTTTGCAAATGCAATAACGTTGACAGTAAATGAGGATATACATAGCATTTCCTTAACTGATATAACTGGTAAATTAATTTTTGCAACTGAGGAAAAGAACAATGAAGAATTGCAAAATAAATTACAGCAATCAGTTAGCACACTAAGCAAGGGAGTGTACATACTCCAAACGAGAAACGAAAGCAATGTTTCTCAATCATTAAAAATTATTAAACAATAATTGTCATGTTACGCGTGGCAACAAGGTATATTGCCTTAATATTGCTTGCATTTGTTTGGGCAGAGGAATCCTCTGCCCAAACATTTAGCAAAGTTTGGGATTATCATTATGGTGGTGGTTATACTGAATTTTTTATGTGTTATCCGAAATACTCTACAGCTAATGGTCATGTTGTTCTGTGCGGAGTTACCCAATCACAAATTGGTTTTGATATTATTGAATCCTCAAGAGGTTATACTGATATATGGCTTTGCATGATTGATACTACAGGGCAAATTATCCGGCAAAAAAGATTTGGAGGAAATAGTATTGATAATTTGAATACTGTTTTACAAGCACCGGACGGAGGTTTTTACATCATTTGTAATTCACGTTCGGACAGTTCTTATGATAAAAGTCAAAATAATTACATATCTAATGAGGAAGCATTGTGGATTATAAAAACGGATAGTCTGTTCAATAAAGAATGGGATAGAACATTTGGAGCTGCGGTTACCGGAAACAGTCAAAACTCTGTTTTCTGGGATGGATGTATTGGTTCTGATTCTTGTTTATATCTTCTGACCGATTACAGAAATGTGTTAGGTATTTATCCTGATGGTGATGTTACAGATAGTGCTTGCAATAATGCTAATCTTGATTATTTGGTTTATAAAATAACAGCAACAGGTCAGTTGTTATCTACCAGAACCTTTGGCAGCAGCAGCAACGATTGTCCTGTTAGCATTGAAGCATTAGAGGATGGTAATATTATCGTGGGCGGTAATAACGGAACAAGTTCTGCTACTCCTGGTTTGAATAGTAATCAGGGAGGAGGATATGTAATGCCTTCGGGCTGTGATTATACTGCTTCAATTAACGGGCGTTTAGATTACTGGGTGTTAAAAATTGATACCGGAGGCAATGTACTTTGGAATAAAAACTATGGCGGTATCGGAGTAGATTATTTAATGGATATACTGCCTTTACCTGATGGAGGTGCGTTACTTGCAGGCTTAAGCGATTCGCCTGTTAGTGGTGATGTGAGCCAGTCTGCAATTTCACCTCATACTAATATTTTTAGTACATGGCTTATTCGTATTGATAGTTCAGGCAATAAAATATGGGATAAAATGATTACGTGCGCTCAGTCAAGCCCGAATTTTAGTCGGACTCCCCATCTAAGCCAAACCTTGGATGGAAATTATTTACTTACCACAATTTTGGGGGCAGCTTTTAATGGCCTGTGTACTTTAGCTGATACCATGCAAGGTAATCAGGACTTTTGGATAGTAAAAATTAATACATCGGGAGTTGTTTTATGGGATAAAAGATGGGGGTGCAGGAGATATAATGCTGGCTACCGTTCTCTTGAAACTATTGAAATTGCACCCAATGATTTTATATTAAGTGAAACTTCAACAGGTACACCCTATGAAGACCAAACAGACAGTACTTATTTGGGATGGGAAGATTACTGGTCGTTGCGTTTTAAATTCAATTCTAATGTTGATGTTGAGGAGAATAATTCAATTGCACTGCAATTAAGTATTAGTCCTAATCCTGTAAAAGATGTTTGTAACATTACTGCTAATAAATTAACTGATGCAAGATTTATTCTTTATGATATAACTGGCAGAGTATTAATGCAACTGAGTTTCAATGCAAAAAAGGAAATAATTATGAGTAGTTTAGCAAATGGAGTTTATATTGCTGAGGTTCGGGATAAGGAAGGAAGAAGTGTGAAAGGAAAAGTGGTGAAAGAGTAAGTTAGTGCAATAGATTTGTTACGGAGAACTAAGCGGGCTGAGTAAAAATAAGAGTGAGGCAACGAAGCGTGGTATTGTGCGTTTGTGTTGCCTCTCTCTTATTTTTAGAGAAGGGTGGGTTCACGGATTCAACAGTTTTCGCGGATTGCAACACAGCTTGTTTTTTGTACAAAAGTTTGAAGTTCGTAGGGAGTTTTACCATGACGCATAACGAAGAAGGGATTAAAGAAGTTTTAAAAAGAAGGGATTAGAAGCACCACTGTTCGTATTACCACCACTGTTTGTTAGAAGCACCACTGTTTGATTACCGAACAAAGCCCTTCTTTTTAAAATTTCTTTTAATCTTATGTTATCGGCTGCTCTGCTCTCCGTCCGAAGTCGTGTCGTTTCAATCAAGGTAGTAGCTTTCATTCATTTCTTTGTTTGGTTGAATATCTTCTCTTACAATTCTAAACCCTTCAATGTTCTTATCGTTTTCTTCAATTGTCTTTCGTAATTGATTGACAGTTTTACATTCTTCCTCTGTTAAATAGAAAGATACATTTTCAAAGAAGGTCATTAACTGGTTGAAATGTTTCCTTTCTTGTTTATCAGATTCGCTGAATTTTTTCAGTCGTTCAATTGCATCAACAATTGTTGAGTGCTTAATTTGAGGTCTTAGGTTTGGAATTAGATTTATCATTCCGTCTTCGGATATAATTACAATTACAGTTGGATAATTTTTTCCAAAGTGTTCGTAATAGCGAACAGCAGAATTGAATCTTGCACCTCTTGATGAATCACCTTTGTCGGTAGCTAATCCGTCAAGGATTACTCCAATTGCATGGCAAACAGAATCTTTATCTAAAAGAACAGAACCGTCAATAGAAGTAATTTGTTGAACAATGCCTACTGTCAGTTTTAATGGTTTGAGAGAAAAGCTCTGTTTACCTAATCTCATTGCTTCAGCTTTGGCGTTGTCAGTTATGACAAGCATTGTTCCATGCTTTTGTTTAGTGGCTTCACTTGTAATATCCCAAAGGTCGTCAAGCTGGCTCTTGTCAATGTCCTTAAAAATTCGCTTGAGGTCAGAGTAAAATTTTACTCTGTCCATTCTTTCTTTTGGTAGGTTGGGTTGCTTGTATTCAACAACCATCATTGAATTATTGTCATGCAATACTTCCCATTTAAAATGGCTGATGAAATTTATTACGAACAGTGATTCGTCTTTCGGATTGTATTTTCCTGTTTGCTCTCCCAATCCGTAAATTAATTCTGAATCGGAAATTATGAGTGCATTGTCATTAGAGAGTTCCAAGAACTTTCTAACTTTTCTAAAATCTCTAACTCTAATCGGTTCTTGAAGTTGCAAAGTCAATCGAACATTCGGATGGTCTTTCTTTGCAATAATTATTTTCCCCAAACCTTCTGCTCCTTCATATTTGAGTGAGGCAATTGAATTACAAGCATCATAAAGTCCATGCAAACCGTGGAAGTTTTTTCCTGCTTGCGAAATTGAATACATAAATTGTTTTCCCGATTCTCTTAGTAACTCGTCCGCTTGTCTTTCAACTGCACCTATTCCTTTGTTGGGGTCTTTCAGTCCAACAGAACATTCCTTAAGAAATGTATCTATGGCACTTTCAATAAATGAACGACTTATCTTATACCGTTCATCTATTTTTTCTTTTGTTAGGGAGTAGTAACTGTTTAATGCTTCTTTTTGAATTTCAAGAACTACAAAAACAAGAAAGCCGTCAACATAAGTAGGAAAGGAAATAAACTTTTCCGTATCACCGTAAAGGTCTTCCTTCTTTAGTATTTTTTTTATTGCTTCAATTTGGGCGTTGGTAGAAATTCTCTTGTCGTGATTTTCTTGTGCTATCGGATGAGAATGAAATATATTTTTCTCTTGGTCAACTTTCTCAAGTTCCTCTGCAAGTTTGTTCACCTCCGCAAATGCTTTTACAGAATAGCCGCAATCTTCGGGTTCAATGCAAATCGGGTGTCTGTCATCTCTTTTGTCAGCTAAAATGCCAAAAAGAAAAACAGTTGGTTTGAGTCGTGGGTCTATTGCGTTGAATAGTCCCTCGGCTGACACTTGCACTGATATTTGAAAGTGTTGTTGGTATCCCCACATGAAAAGGTCAATTACATTCCCCATTGTCTGTTTGTTTTATGTCTGTCGGTTGATGTTAGCACTGTCGCCATAGAGTTGCCGATAACGAAGAAGGGATTAAAGAAGTTTTTAAAAAGGGGGATTAGATGCACAACTGTTTG
>JANLUX010000276.1:0-1825 GCA_031363705.1 Bacteroidota bacterium | reverse complement strand
TCTTACCCAACCATAGTAGGTTAATCCGTTTTTAATAATTTTTAATCCGAGATATTTATTATTTTGATTATACCAGTTACCACCAGTTGTTGTAGTTGGAGGACTGGCTGGTGGGCAATGCCTGATAGAAGTATAGCTGTAGTTTGCAAGGTTATTGTAACCATGATTAGAGGAAGTATCTCGCCAACTTAATCCCCCATTAATAATTGATAGGGAGTTTAACGGTAACCCGCCAATGGAATCAGAAGCAATTGCATTAAGGTTTTTGGGATAAGCGGAACACCTCTTATTTATGATATAGTAGGCGCATAAAGTGCCAGAACCAATAGAAGTTTTCTGATATGACTGATTTAAGTCAAAATCAGTAACTCCATCGTTATTTAAATCCAGTGGATACGTCTGATAAGGGCTGCTTAAATTTAAATCTTGAATTGTATCGTCCGGATTCACATCCGTATAAATAATTTGAGCATTTGTGTTTGCGGAAAACATCCCGATAAGAATCAGGATGAAAGCAAAAAGCTTTTTTAGCATGGTAGTTTTCATTGATATGATTTTTTATTTTGTTACAATTATTTTTTTTGTAAATAAATTTTCTCCTGTTTCCATTTTTAAAAAATAAATTCCTGCTTCAAATTTCTCAGTAGTGAATTCTATCTGATTTTGACCTGCTTCAAAATTTTTGTTAGTAAGAGTTGAAACCAATTTTCCGTTCATATCAAAAATTTTTAGGGAAACTTTTTGAAATTGTGAAAGTGTGAATACTATAGTGGTTGAGTAAGAAACTGGATTTGGCTTGATTTCGGTCAGAGAAGTTTTTGAAATGTTTTCACCCTCGCTGGTGCGCGGTAAGTGAAAAGGAGAACAATAACACGAGCATTGTGTTTGCCATCCGTTTGATAAATATTGATTGACCTGCCCTTGGCTTACACAAACGTAAGCAGTGCGACCGTCAGGCGCAGAAGCGCAGGGAACACAGCGACAAAGACGGACTTTATTTCCGCTACATTGGGCATTCGCAAATTGATTCAGTAAGCAAATTACGAAAATCAGAGTAGTTGTTTGAAGTAAATTTTTCATTTTCATTTTTTTTGTTAAAAATTGTTAATTTTTATTTAGTTACCATTAATTTCTGATTCACAATTTCAGAATCCGTTGCAATTCGCATAAAATAAATTCCTGCATTAATATTATCAGCGTTCCAGACAATTTCATTTTCTCCTTCTTCAAAAATTTTATCAGCAAGAGTTGAAACTAATCCTCCATTTATATCAAATATTTTGATTGAAACGATTTGTGCAACATCAACCGAAAAAGAAATTGTTGATGAATTGGAAATGGGGTTTGGAAAAATTGAAATAGCTGTACTTGTTTCATTCAATATATTTTCGTTGCTCAATCGTTGAAGCGGAGTACCTCTGAAAATACTTACACCCCCGCTTGTGCTGTTGAGATTGAATTCTCCGCAAAATCCTTTATTAAAACTTACCATGTCAACAACAAGATGGTCAACAGCGGTGTCAATGGTAATCCAAGTGTTTCCATCGTCAATACTATAAGATGAACCAATACCGTGGAGAGCGCCATAAGAAGAATTTATATCACCTCCTGTGCTTACCCAAGTGGCAGCCGTTCCGGGAACATTGCTGAGACCATTAGTGAACCAAGTTCCTGCGGGAATAATTTCAGACCACGAAACACCTCCATCGTTTGTTCTGTAAAGTATATCGTGAAAACCTAATAAGCCATGAAGTGCATCGCGCATTTTTATATTACTTACATCTTCAAACGCGTCTTGTTGAGTTGCAGGTGTGTTGTATGCAGT
>JANLUX010000364.1:0-15150 GCA_031363705.1 Bacteroidota bacterium | reverse complement strand
TTTCTGCTTGTGGTGTATGCCAGTCATCTGATGCATTGTTCCATTTAGTGATGTGTTCAGGCAAAGTCCAGAGTTGCCATACTATTTCTACAGGAGCATTGATGGTAGCTTCAACTGTGACGGTTGTTTTTTCTGCTGTTGACATATTGAGTTGTAAGTTTTAGTTTTAATCAGCGTTGAATTGATTGTGCAAATATGAATGATAAATCGAAATCTGAGATGTGAATCGATAAAGGATGAATAAGCAGGAAAATAGAAAGCGGAAGGATTCCTGAAAAAAAATAAACCCTCCGCGAATGGGAGGGTTTATTTTATCTGCCAGCTGTAAACCGGGTTTCTAAACTTTTAAACCGAGGTTCCAGGTTTTTCACTATATCTTGTTGATCAGCAGTTTTTGCCAGTCGGATTAATTCCTGAAACACTGCCATTGCCTGGTTCATATCACGATCAATAAACTTGATGTATTCAGTTCCTTTTAAAGAAAAATAATAATTGAGATCATCTTCATAAATATCAGCCATGCGTTTTACAATTGCATTTGCAGTTTCAATTGCATGCCTGCGTTTTTGTTCAGGCAACTCCACAGTGTTGCTGTTTAATACACTATCCAATGGATTTTCATTGAAACTCTTTGCTGCACGATAATACAATTCAATCGGACGTAACATCATTACATTATAAGGAACAGTTTTATCAGGCATCTCCTGATTCATTTTATCCAGCACTTTAATGCTTGAATCACGCTCGCCTTTTTGCAGTAATGTTTCGGAAAGGCGTGAAAAGTTGTTTCTGAAATTCATACACATGTTCAGGTTATTCTGATCAAGATAAACATCTTCACGGTTTAAATTGCCCCATTCAAATTTGTTCATCATGTTATTGTACATGTTTTTCGCATCCACACGGCCTGTTTGACCCTGTGCTTCATTACCTTCTGACCTGATTGGCACAATCCGGTAAGCTAACCCTTCTAATTGGAAGTATGACTCCAGGTTCATATAACTTTCATTGCCTACTGTCACGGCAAAATAAACAGGACGTTTCCAGTTGTTGTGTGCTAGCAAATCAAGAATCATCAGATCCGCTTTCATTATATAACTTTTATCTATCTCCCATCTCATTGTGTCCACAATCAAAGCTGCATCTTCTGCCTGTACGGTTCCTGATTTTAAGACAGCTTCTTTATCAATGTTAAGGTAAAACTTTTTAGTTGGGAAATAATTAAGTGAATTGCCACCCTGTGTCTGCACTTTAAACTCTGGTCCGTCATTCGCAATAAAATCAATTACATCTTTCAGATCAGTATAACCTGGAATCTGGCGATCGTAAAATGGCACATAATCACGTGTTCCCTGGATGTACTTATCATTGGTCAAGCTAAATGGTATCGGGTCGCTTTGATAAGCTCTGCGTTTCATCTGGTCAATGTACCAATCTGTATTAAGCAATGAGAGATTGATGATACGTATATCCGGCCTGACGCCTTCCACATCCTGCGCATACCATAAAGGGAACGTATCATTATCACCATTGGTAAAAATGATGGCATTGGGTGCACAGGACTGCAAATAGTTCCATGCAAAATCCCGTGAGGTATATCGGTGAGACCGGTTATGATCGTTCCAGCCATCCTTTGCCATTACTCCCGGAACAATAAGACAAACCAAGGTGGCAACAATGCCTGCAGTTTTTCCAGCCATCTTTTTCCTCAGCCATTCTGTAATTGCCATTGCTCCCAATCCAATCCACATTGCAAATGCATAAAAGGATCCTGCATAAGCATAGTCTCGTTCACGCGGTTGATAGGGAGGACCGTTCAGATAAAGTACAATTGCAATACCGGTGAAGAAGAATAAAAGAAGGACTACAAAAAAATCTTTCCGGTCTTTTTTATAATGATAAATCAATCCAATAATGCCTAATATGAGAGGAAGAAAATAAAAGCAGTTACGTCCTTTGTTATTCAACATGCTTTTTGGAAGATGCTCTTGCGGACCAAGCCTTGCCTGATCAATAAATTTGATACCGCTAATCCAGTTTCCTTTTGTTATTCCACCATGTCCTTGTATATCATTCTGCCTTCCAACAAAATTCCACATGAAATACCTGAAGTACATATGCCCTAACTGGTAACGGAAAAGGAATTTCAGGTTTTGTGCAAATGTTGGCGTTTCATCTCCCTTAATACCTGCCCATTCTTTGTAAGCGGATATGTGGCTTTCCTGCCCACTGTACATACGTGGAAGTATAGTGCATTTATCAGGTTCATATTTGGGAATAATACGGGCTCCGGTTTCAATATACTTGTCATTACCTTTTGCATACTGCATGCTGCCGTTTTCCAAATCTACCTGCCGCGCATTATAGTACTGACCATAGATGAGGGGACGATCACCATACTGCTCACGATTAATATAACCTAACAAGCTAAAAGCATTTTCAGGATCATTTTCATCCATAGGAGGATTAGCTGTAGAACGAACAACAATTTGTGTGTAGCTGGAGTAGCCAATGATGATAAACAATGCACTGAGAATGGCTGTATTACCCAACACCATGTTTTTCTTAGCAGTGTAATTTAATCCATACCATATGCCTGCACCAACTAATAAAAGAAAGAAAATAAAGCCGCTCCAGAAAGGCAATCCAAAACCATTTACAAACATCAATTCAAATTTTGATGCAATGGAAACAAGTCCTGAAATAATTCCGTATTGAACAGCAGCAAGAATGATAACTCCAACCACTCCTGTTTTTATAATACCCCATGTAGTTACTACAGGATATCTGCGGAAATAGTAAACAAATGCAAGAGCAGGTATTGTAAGTAAATTCAGCAAGTGAACACCAATGGACAATCCCATTAAATAAGCAATAAGAATTATCCAGCGGATGGAATGTTTTTCGTCTGCAACATTTTCCCATTTGAAAATTGCCCAGAAAACAATAGCAGTAAAAAAACTGGAGCTTGCATATACCTCACCTTCCACTGCCGAAAACCAGAATGAATCGCTGAAAGTGTAAGCCAGTGCTCCAATAAAGCCAGCTCCCATCATAGCAATTATTCCATCCTGCGTAATCTCATTTTTATTAGATACAATCTTTTTTGCGATTGCAGTAATTGTCCAGAAAAGAAACAGGATACAGAAAGCACTCATTAAAGCTGACATGAGATTTATCATTACTGAAACCAGCTTTACATCACCACCGCTGAGCAAACTCATGGCGCGTCCCATCATTAAAAATAAGGGCGCTCCGGGTGGATGACCTACCTGTAATTTGTAAGAAGCGGCAATAAACTCACCACAATCCCAGAAACTGCCGGTGGGTTCTATCGTACTGCAATACACAAAAGCTGCAATGGCAAAGGTGATCCAGCCACACAGGTTGTTAACCAATCTATAGTTTTTCATTCGTAAGTAGTGAAAGGTGGGCGAAGGTATAAATTATTTGATAGGTGGGATTGGCTTTCATTTATAGTTAAGCTTTTCCTTTTAGTTCTTCTTTCATATTTTCAATTTTGTGGTTCTTAAGTTGTTTAGGCCGCGAAGTAAATTTTTATAAAGTGATATAAAGCTGAAGTGGAATAAATCAATTAATATCAACTAATCCCAACTCATTCGATTAAATGCTTAGTTTTGGCAGCCCTTTTAGCTGTATCACTAAAGTTCGAACGAATGAATAAAAAAATATTACTCTCATTTTTCAGTTTTCTTTTTGTTACCAAAATTCTCCTTGCACAAAACGCAACTGTTAAAGGATTGGTTAAAGATGAATTTAATAACCCTGTTGCAAAAGCGACTGTAATTATTAATGAATTAACCACCAGCTCACAGGAAAATGGTGCGTTTGAAATTACAAACGTGCCCTTTGGGAATTATGATCTCGTTGTTAAATTGGATGGCTATACTGACTACAGTATAAAAGTAGATGTAAACAAATCGGTTGTTGATCTTCTTGCAATTACCGTACATCACAACGATCAGCCAAAAGCGAATGTTGAAAATATACCTACCATTTCTTTATCAGACGATGAACTGGAAGGGAGCGGAAGCCAGTCAGCCAGCAGTGTATTAAATGCATCACGTGATGCCTTTCAACAGGCAGCAATATATAAATTCAGTGCAGCTCGCTTTCGCATACGTGGTTATGATGATGAGAATTTCACCACTTTAATAAACGGAATACCTAATACTGATTTAACTACAGGACGCACCTTATACCAGGCATGGAGTGGTTTAAACGATGTATTACGAAGCCGCGAAAGCACCATCGGCATGGCACCTGTTAATTATACTTTCGGAGGTATCGGAGCTAATTATAGTATTGACACCAAAGCAAGTACACAGCGTCAGCAACTACAGGTGAGCTACGCCTTATCAAACCGGACCTACGACAATCGCCTGATGGCAACTTACGGAACCGGAATTTTACCTGGAGGATGGGCATTTTCCCTTTCTGCATCGCGCAGATGGGCGGATGAAGGATATATTGAAGGAACTTTTACAGATGACTTTTCCTATTTTGTTTCCATGGAAAAAATAATGGGCAGGCATAGTATCAGCCTTACACGGCTTGCCGCAGAAAATATTTCAGGCAGATCAGCTCCTGCGGTTCAGGAATTATATGATCTTGCCGGAACCCATTATTATAATCCAAACTGGGGCTATCAGAATGGCAAAAAAAGAAATTCCAATGTGGGTAGGAACAGCCAGCCACTCAATATTTTATCACATGAGTGGACGATAGGAAAATCATCCTCACTTCAAACATCAATTGGTTATCAGTATGGAAAAAACAGTGTTACCGCATTAGAATGGTACAATGCTGCAGATCCACGACCTACTTATTACCGGAATTTTCCCAGTTACAGCTTTTATGATAACCGAGATCCCGAAAGTGCTGCACTGATAACCCAGCTTTTATCTACCACAGATGATTTGTTACAGATACAATGGGATGATTTGTATGAAGTAAACCGTCATTCCTATGATACTATCCGTAATGCAAACGGAATTGCAGGTAATAACGTAGCTGGCAGATTTGCAGCTTACATTCTCGAAAACCGGGTTATTGAGAATAAAAGGATAAGTTTTAATTCCAATCTTAACACCAATTTAAGTGACAAGATTTCATTGGATGCAGGAATAAATTACCAGAACCAGGAGAGTGACTATTATAAGACTGTGAGCGATTTGCTTGGCGCTGATTTCTTTGTTGATTATAACAAATTTGCTGACCTGATTGAAAATCCTGATTCCACCACCCTGCAGAATGATGCCAATCGCCCTGACAGAATTTTAGCTGTTGGCGATCGTTTTGGTTATGACTACACTGCAAGCATTAAACAATATGGAGGATGGGCTCAGGGAAATGTAAAATTAAGATGGGTTGATTTTTTCCTTGCAGGTAATATTAATAAAACTGTTTATCAACGCATCGGCAATGTGCGCAATGGTGTGTTTACTGAAACATCTTATGGTAAATCGCAGAAAAAAGATTTCAGCAACTATGGTGTGAAAGGAGGTGTAACTTATAAATTGAACGGAAGGAATTATTTTTTTGCAAACGCAGCATACCTTACACGTGCTCCCTGGTTCGAAGATGTTTTTATCTCTCCCCGTACACGTAACGATCTGGTAAAAGATTTGGAGGAGCAAAATATTACTTCAGCAGAAGGCGGTTATCTTTTACGTGCTCCAAAAATAAAAGCACGCGTAGCTTTTTTCTATGCACAGTTTAATAATGACACACGCACACTGCGCTTTTATAATGATGATCTCCACACATTCGTTAATTATACTCTTACAGGCATTGATAAAAAGCATGTAGGAACGGAGCTGTCGGCAGAAGCAAATCTCGGCAGAGGATTGAGTGTAAATGCAGCCGCATCAATCGGCAGGTATCTCTTTACTTCGCGACCTGTTATTTATGGTACTGAAGATAACCGGGATACTGTTTTAAACGCAGATCAGATTGTGTATGCAGAGAATTTTCATGTTGGCGGTACTCCTGAAGCGGCTTATACTTTAGGATTTGATTATCGCTCAAAAAGGTTCTGGGGTATATTTATCAATTTCAATTATTTTGATAAAATGTATCTCGAATTTAATCCCATCCGCAGAACTTCGGCTGCTGTTGATCAGTTGGATGAAAATGATCCGCTAAGGGAAGAAGTGCTCAGTCAAAAACCTTTGGATGCCCAATATACCATTGATGTGAGTTTTAATAAATCGTGGCGCCTGAATAATCGATATCGTTTATTTAAACGTAATACCTTTATAGTCTTCAATATCGGGGTGGATAATGTGCTCGACAATAAAAACCTTGTAAACGGAGGTTATGAGCAATTGCGTCTGGACTTTGAAGGAAAAAGAGTAAGCAAATTCGCTCCGCGGTATAACTATGCTTTTGGCAGGAGTTATTTTGTGAGTCTGGCATTAAGGTTGAATTAATAATAACAAACAAGAAACAAACAAACAATGAAAAATATAATCAAAACTATTTCCCCTTTTTTACTGCTGTTAATGTTAACGCTACCTTATTCTTCCTGTGTTAAAAAAGAATTTGATGAACCTCCTTTAGGAGGTCAGGATCCTGCGTTTTCTGCCAATACTACTATTGCAGCTCTCAAAGCAATGTATAACGGAACAATTATTAAAATTACTGATGACATCATTATTGCAGGTATAGTAATTGGTGATGATGAATCAGGTAATTTTTATAAAAGCATAGTAATACAGGATGCAACAGCGGGTATTAATATTCAGATTGATCAGAGTGAATACTGGAGAAGTTATAAAGTTGGCAGAAGAGTTTTTGTTAAATGCAAAGGACTGTATCTGGGTGCTTATGGCGAGCAGATACAATTAGGAGGATATATTGACAATAGCAGCAGTACTCCCTCAGTAGGACGTATTCCTTTAAGCCTCATTCCGCAATATTTATATGGAGGTGTTTGGGGATTAAGTGTAACTCCCAAGCATGTAAGCAACAGAGATTCGCTGGATTTATATGCGGATCAGAATACCCTTGTCACATTTCATGGTGTTCAGTTTGTGTCCGGATCATCGTGCACACCGTGGGCTGACATTGCAGGGCAAACTTCAGGCAACCGAACATTAACCGATGCTTTCGGAAACTGGATAACCGTTAGAACAAGCAACTTTGCAACCTTTGCTGCAACCCTAACACCTAATGATACCGGCTCCATTACGGGAGTATTTCAACGGTTTACATCCACTTATCAGCTGGTGATCCGCAGCCTTAATGATGTGCAGATGGCAAGTACCTGTTGCAGTTCGCCAACACTTGTTTCAATAGACAGTGTTCGTAAAATGTTTGTTAACGCTCCCGGAACAGTAGCAGGATGTTTTAAGATTCGCGGTATAGTAATATCCGATAAGGACAATGCAAACATTACGTTTAAAAATATTATGCTGCAGGATAATTCAGCTGACCCTCGTGGAATTATTATACGTTTTACTGCCAATAATACTTTTGCTTTGGGTGATGAGATAGAAGTGAATATTACTGGTGACTCTATCAGCAAATTTAATGGTTCACTACAGGTGAAAGATGTTGACCTGGGTGGTGCGGTAAAAATTTCTTCCGGAAATGTTATCACTCCAAGAATAGTAACAATTGCGGATATTAACGCTAATTTTTATAATTGGGAATCCACGCTGGTTAAAGTTCAAAATGTAACAATTAACGGAGGAACAGTAAGTACTTATGCAGGAAATAAACCACTATCTGATGCAACAGGTTCAGGACTGATTTTATACACGAGTAACGGAGCTTCTTTCTCAGGTGTTAATCATCCTGCAACTGCAACAAGCATTATCGGATATTTAACTCCTTACAACGGCACGTATGAAATCTCAATTCGTAATCTTAGCGATGTAATTCCTTAGTGTAATGTCATCTTACATAAACAAAGCAGGGCTGTCAATTGACAGCCCTGCTTTGTTTATGTAAGAAATTTATAATTTAATACAAACATTTTTTTCTTCGGTAAAAAACTTTAACGCTTCAAATCCGCCTTCTCTACCTACACCAGAATTTTTCATTCCACCAAAAGGTGTGCGTAAATCGCGTAAGAGCCAGCAATTAATCCAGATTATTCCGCTGTGAAGATTTGCGGCAACACGATGAGCGCGGGATAAATTTTCAGTCCACACAGTTGCAGCTAAACCGTATTGGGTAGAGTTTGCCATTTTTAAAACTTCCTCTTCTGTTTCAAAAGGTGTAAGTGTTACCACCGGCCCGAATATTTCCTCCTGGTTGGTTCTGCAATCATAACTTAATCCTTCAACCACTGTAGGCTCTACAAAATATCCGTTTGCATTTTCACCGCTTAATTTCAATTGCTTTCCACCTGTTAAAATTTTTCCTCCTTCCTTTTGTGCGAGTTCAATATAGGATAAAACTTTTTCCATGTGTGGTTTCGAGGCTAATGCTCCCATTCTGCTATCATCATTCAATGGATTGCCAACTTTTAATGTTGAAACGCGTTTTAAAAATGCCTCCTTAAATTTTTCATAAATACTTTTCTCAACAAAAACACGTGAGCCACACAAACATATTTCTCCCTGATTACTGAAAGCAGCGTTAACAGAAGTTTTAACTGCTTCATCAAAATTGCAATCAGCAAAAATGATATTGGGGTTTTTTCCTCCCAGCTCTAATGAAAGTTTTTTAAACATCGGTGCAGCAGTTTTCGCAATCCACTCACCTGTTTTTGTTCCTCCTGTAAAACTGATTACCGGAATATTTGGATGCGATACAATGGCAGCACCCACTTTAGGACCATAACCATGTATAATATTTAAAACTCCTTTTGGCAAACCTGCTTCTATGCATAACTCACTTAATAAATAAGCGGTCATCGGTGTTATCTCACTTGGTTTTGCAATCACACAATTACCCGAGGCAAGTGCAGGCGCAATTTTCCAGGTGAATAAATACAAAGGAAGATTCCAGGGGGATATGCAACCTGCTGTTCCTATTGGCTGACGTAATGTGTAATTGATAGCGGTATTTTCAGTTGCGTGTGCTTCCGTTGCTAAGTGAATTGCACCCGTTGCATAAAAATGAAAATTGGCAGCAGCTCTCGGTATATCAACCGATTTTGCAAGCCATAGCGGTTTACCCTGATCAATACTTTCTGCCAAGGCTAAACGATCCAGGTTTTTTTCAATCAGAGAAGAAATTTTTAAAAGAATATCCGATCGTTTTGCAACTGCCATATTACTCCATGCTTGAAAAGCAGCAGTGGCAGCAGCAACAGCAATCTCTACATCGCACTCATCGCTGTCAGGAATTAAGGAATACACTTCTCCTGTTGCAGGATTTATATTATCAAAATATTCTTTTCCAACTGGTTCAATTAATTCCCCATTAATATAATTTTTTATTTTTTGCATCTATAAAATAGTTTTTCAAAGATAATTGTAATCGTGCATAATGAGATTAAGCTGCAATCACTGTCTCTGTGGGACTTACATAAAAAAATTATTTCTTTATCCGTTTGAAGAATAGGACGTCAGGCAGTCATAAAATTAAAACTGCTCAGGCCGGTACGAAGCTAAGCGGAAACGACAAGATGGGTAATCAGCTTATCAATACAATAACAGGAACATCATTGCGATCCCGTATGCGGGCAAGTCAACAAAGGGTAATGAAGAGATGGTCCGGGGTTCCTGTTAAAACTTAACCAGGAGATTAATAGTCCCTGTATTCATGGTTCGAAGAGCGGACAACTTAGTTTTGTTAACGGTTGTTGTGGTTGTTTCAGTTGTAGTAATAACACCCCCTGTTGAATTCGTTACTGTGTTGGTCACATCGGTATCGCCACCTACAGAGCCCGTTCCGTATCCAATTGAAAACGATGCTCCCAACGCCAGGCTTTGTGTAAAGTACCAAAAGAAACCGGCATTCACCGCAACACCCAGTACAAAACCGCCAGGGTTGATAGTTTCAGTCCTGGTATCAGTGTAATCGCCATTAGCCATTGTAGATTTATTGGTGGCGGTTACTTTATTTTTCCCAAGTTTGGTAACGTAAATGCCAGGGCCAATAAAAGGGTCAATCGTTTTGGATGTGGTTTTAAAGTGTCTTTCAACTCCCAGCCCTATTGAAAAACCGGTGGCTTTATTTTTATTGCTGGTTTCTATCAATGGAAGACCACCTGTGGAATCATTAGTAGTGGTAGTGGTAGTAGTTAGATTATTTAAACCCAATCCAATCCTTAGTGCAAGGTCATCATACATAAAATATCGAAAATCAATCAACTGTGCCTGATTAAGAGGATCTGTGTTTAATGTTAGGGTAGTGGTAGCTATTCCGGCAAAATTGAAGCTTATTGTCTTGTCACCTTTTACAGGCTGACGCGGAGTAACCTTGTCGTTTTGGGCGACAGATACCATAGAAATTACGCATAACGAAATTAACAGAATAATTTTTTTCATGAGCTTTATGAGTTATTGATTTGTGCGAATTTAATCGTAGGCATAATAGAATCAAAATATTTTAATTAAAATTTGCTTTTCCTGTCCCGGTATGCAAGAAAAAGTTAAGGCTGTAAAACTGAAAACTTAGCGTATGCAGTAAATGAGATTGTGGCAGAATAATCTAAGGAAAATATTTTTGCAGCAGGCTTTTAAATTTATCTTTTCTCGCTATTGCCTTTAACAAAGGCTCCTCTTCAAAATCTGATTTTTTAAACGCTCTGCTTGCCATTGCTTTTTCCGCAAATAAAAAGGCTTCTTCTGCCTGCTTCAGGCTGGAATATTTACAGGCTTGCACGAATTGCAGCCGGGCATTATTTTCATTCTCCTTTCTGGCGTTTTCAATCGCTTCATTTGCTTTACTCATGTCATCCATATTCAGCCATGCATAGGCGAGCCATGCATATACTTCAGATTTGTAAGGGTATTTTTTTGATTCAGCAAGATCTTCAAATTTTTGTACAGCCTTTGCGTAGTTTTTATTAATATCCGTTTTCACCAGGCATATACCAGAGCGGAATATTGAAGAATCTTTGTAAACAGATTCACTGTTAAACTGGTCATAGCTTGCGGTGGCCTCCGCATATTGCTTATCCTCCTCCAGTGATCTTGCATACCAGAAAAGCACTTCGTCATTTGTTGGAACCAGCGTTTTTGCCTTTTTGAATTCAACTAATGCATCATCATACTTGCCCAGATCATAATAAGCTTTACCGCACACGTAAAATATCTCATAGTTCTTCGGATTTTTATCCCGCGCTTTTTTACTCATTTCAATTGCCCTGGAATAATTCTTATTCAGATAATAGGCAAGTGAAGCTGAATGGTAAGCGGAGTCACTGGGAGCCAGAGCTATCACTTTTTCAAAATTGGTGGTTGCGCCTCCATATATTCGCTGGGCTATCTGCAAGCTTCCGTAGTTATAAAAAGCGCTTAAATTATCGGGGTATTTTTTTGTTTCAAAAACAAAATCCTGTTGTGCATCATTATACTTCTGAAGACGTGTATAGGCCAATCCCCGCTGCGCATGAGCGTCCTTGTAATTTGTGTTTATACGAATCAATGCATTAAGCACTGTGACCGCACTATCGTTGTAACCGGACATCAACAAGGTTTTTGCCCTCATGTACAAAGCTGTTTCACCACTGTCAATAAACACTGCATTTGTAAATTCGTTTAAGGCTTCAACCGTTTTATCCTCTTGCAGAAAAGCATTACCGGTTTTCAGGTGACCAGCAGCAATGGTGTTTATTTGTTTTTTGCTGCTGTCAGCTATTCCGTATTTCTTCGCAGCATAAAAATCTTCGCCAGCTCCTTTAACGTCTTCCAGCTTCTCTTTTGCAAGACCGCGATAAAAAAAGAGTTCAGGAGAATTTATATTCTGATCTATTGCGTCATCGCCTGTTTTTCTTGCCTGTTTGTATTTACCGGTTTTGTATTCGAGCATTATTTTTTTCAACCAGATATTTTTATCAGCACTTTTCAAGCTGATTGCTTTTTCATAATCATCAATAGCCTTGGAAAAATTATTATCACGTTCGTAAATACCTGCACGAAAGGCATAGTTCTCAGCATTCCTTGAATCATTATTAATTAGCTGCGATGCATCCTCAATTGCTTTAATCCTTTCATCATTATTTATGTAAATGGTTGAGCGCAATTTTAATGCACGTTGGTGATGTTTATCTGATTCAACAATTGCATTGGTCAGATTTTCTAAAATTCTTTTCTGGGAGGATTTGTCGGATTTATAATCAACAGCAGCAAGCTGGTAATAAAATTCAGCACGGTGATTTTTATTCTTTGCGGTCTTGATTTTTTCTTCACATTTATTGATTGCTTCTTTATAATTCTTATGCTCCAATGCAGCCTCTATAGCAGTGAGAGAGGATAACAAACTGGCTAATTCTGAATTCAATTGCACAATATCTTCATCACTTACTTTGTAATCATTAATGAGCGAGTCGCAAAGAATTTTCGCAGTAGTGAAATTGTAATTGCCTTCTTCAATCTTTAAATTCTTTTTCAGCTCCGCAATGCGGTTTTCTCTTTCTTTATTCGCCAGGGTTTCTTCTTTCTTTTTGGCAATTGCGCTTTTTGCTTTTGCAATAGCTGTCTGCGCATCCTTATTGCTCAAATCAATCATTCGTGCCTCTCTGTATTTCTCCAGTGCAGCTTCATAATTATCGCTGTCAAACTTATCGTCACCTGCATCTATCAATGCCTGTATTTTCATTCGTTCATTCCTCAGGCGTTGAGCTTCTTCGTTATCATAACTTCTTAAAATATCGGCAACACTTGTGTCCGTGCTAATAATATTCATATAAGCATTAACAGAATCTAACTCAGTGCCTGCCGGAAAGCGAACCCCGTTAATATATGTTTGCCACCCGTTATCATTCACGAGTTTAATCTCAGCTACTCTTGAGAAAGTTTTGTAATGCTCACCATTTATAGTGGTAGATGAAAAATTGCAATCAAACAAAACATTATAATAAAAATAGGTTGTTTTTTTCAGAGGGGAAATGGAAGTTACAATCAATGAAATAGTGGGATCACCGGATTTTGTATAGTTCGTATTTAAACTGTTCAGATAAGGAATTACTTCCATATCCCCCCTTAGGAGATTGCTGGTTTCAGCACCTGGTTTCAAGTCTGATTCAATAATTACTTTGCTGTCAGTAAAAATCTTTTGTTCTCTTGTTCCATTCACACGCAGGCGTATTGCTTCATCTACTTCATTCTGTGCATTGGTGTTGTCAGAAATAAAATTCAGCAATCGTGCATACTCCGGGATTAAGGTCTTCCTGATTTTGTATTTAAACTTTGCATCATCTCTAAGGGTGATACTGTCCTGTGCAAATACAACTGTATTGATCACCGTTAACAAAATAATCAAGCTAATCCTTTTCATTCCGCGGTAAATTTACAACTCAAGGTATTTCTTCAGATAACTATTTTTTTCTCCCGGCAATACTTTAGTGAGCTTGCTTATCAGCCAGCCTGAATTTTTTGAATCACGGTTAAAATAATTTATTTCTATTATCCACCCCTCAATTTGCACAAGCTTATATAAAATACGATTTGCCTGCTGAAATTTTAACTGTGACGACTTGACTAATGAAATAAAATTAATGAGGCTTGCTGACCGTTGTCCTTTGTAAATGTAATCCTCAACATGTGTTTTATTGATAAATACATTTCGCAGATTTACGAAGTCTATTCCGTGGCTCACAGGGCTAAGAAAATATTTTTTCGTTCCAATAGTAGTATCCGTCTCCGCTAATTGTCCTGATTTATTATTTAAATCCACCAGCTTACGGTTCAGGAAATCAGCTTTTGCTGACACGATTGCCCAATGGTAGGTATCGTAACCTGATTTTTCTACTTTTAAAACGATCTCTAAGGTTCTGGCTATCCCTTTATAATATACTTTACATTCCACTTCTGCAAACCAATCATTATCATCATATCTTAAAAATTGAGGGCGGCTGGTATCAGTAACCTGCATAATCATTGAAGAGGCATCAGCATGGTTTGAATTCAGGTAATTATAATCGAACAGACTAAGTATTAAGCGTTCTCTTTTTATCTCGTATCCCGTGAAGTTTTTGGACAGATAATTTGTAAAAGCCGTGTTTTTCCGTGCATTAAAGCGGTCAAAAAAATCATCAATGGATTGAACAGAAAAGGCAAATACATCAGTAAAAGGAATGGGGGGAGTCTGCGCAACTATGCCGGAATTAATTACTAATCCAAAAATAATTGCGAAGCAATGCCGCATGTAATTAATTCTTTTGCGTTTGCTCCACGCTGATGTCACCCAAAAAAACATCATAGTTTTCGGTCTCAATACCTTCTACTGCCTTGCTGTAAAATTTCAAAATGATCTCTGTCCGTTTTGTTGTAAGGTCGGTGTAAACCGGACGGTCGTCCTTTGAAGCAGTAAACCGCTGCCGGAAAATAATGTAACCATGGTAAAAGCCATCATCCCCTTTTTTAAAGTCGGAGGTATATTGAAAATCGGCCCATTCAATCTGAACATTATCGTAATTCAACTGGCGTAATTTTTCCAGGTATTTTTTAACGTAAAGATTTACTTTTTCCGGGCGGTTAAGGCTTGAAACCTCCACTACTCTTTCTTCAGGACGGTCGAATAAGCGCAATGCATTTTCAATTGACTGTGAAGAGATTTCGAGCGGTGTATTTTTGTTTGCAATAATCTGGATGTGTCCCTCTAATTGCTGTACTTTCTGCAATCCCTTGTCCTGAAATTCCTTTAGTTGTTCGGATGTGAAGCTTTTCTCGCCAGGAGGCAAAGCGGGTTTTGCGGAGGGTTTGGCTTCGGCAACCGGAGTCACGTTTTCTGCTGGAGCAGGCTTTACCGGTTCGGGTGTTTTTTCCCGAGTTTCAATTTTTGCAGGCATGGCAGGTGGCTGAGTTACAGGCGCTTCTTTTACAGGCGCTTCCTGTTTTGAGGTTTCATCAGGTGCAGCAGCTACCGGGGTATTTACTGATTGGTTCTCTTTCTTTTTTCCAAAAAAACTTTTTTTCTCCTTTTGTTCTCCCGTATCAGCAGGTTTCGATTCTTCTTTCACCACTGTTTTTTCTTCCTGTTTTGGGGCAGTATCCGAGCCCT
>JANLUX010000221.1:0-3128 GCA_031363705.1 Bacteroidota bacterium | reverse complement strand
CAATTGCAAAAGTCCGCTGGCTTTTAAAATTGTCGAACGTGCGTGAATATAATTTGCAATCATTAATGGATGCAATTTGTTTTGTGTTATCAATGCTTCCAGAGTCCACAATTATAATTTCATCGCAGGCTTTTTTTAGTTGAGAAATTATCCGCTCAAGATATTTTTGGCTGTTGTAAGTTAAAATAAATGCAGAGATAAGGCGCGACATAACTGAAGATTGTACAAAGAACTAAAAATTTGTTGAATCGAATTTTAAGTGCGTGGTCGTGATTTGGCAGCATCTAAATTAAATGCCTCTCCCTTTGTGCTGAAGAATCCATTGTAATACCACAGTAGTTTGCATCGAAATGAAAAACAATTCCGATCACGTTAAAACAATTATCAGCACATTGCCTGATAAGCCGGGCGTATATCAATACTATGGCAGTGAAGGTGAGTTGATTTATATTGGCAAAGCAAAGAGCTTAAAGAAAAGAGTAAGCAGTTATTTCAACAAACAACTTTATGAAAGCAGTCGTGTTGCAAGGATGGTAAGGCAGATTGCAGACATCAAAGTAATTATCGTAGATAGTGAAATGGATGCGTTGTTGCTGGAGAATAACCTCATTAAAAAGCATCAGCCTAAATACAATGTGCTTCTTAAAGATGATAAAACTTATCCTTGGATTGTTATGAAAAACGAGCAGTTTCCAAGAGTGTTTTATACAAGGCGATATATCAAAGATGGTTCATTCTACTTCGGACCTTATCCATCCGTTTCTACTATTCATACATTGCTTGACTTGATCGGTCAGCTTTTTAAACTCAGAACGTGTAATCTTCCACTTACCCCTGAAAATATTGCAAAGAAAAAATTTAAGGTCTGTCTGGAATATCATATTGGCAACTGCAAAGGCCCGTGTGAAGGATTGCAGAGCAAAGAAGATTATGATGCTTCAATCAGTGACATTAAAGAAATTCTGAAAGGCAACATCAATACGGTGTTGCAGCATTTGGAAATATTAATGAAAGAACATGCTTCGAGATATGAGTTTGAAGAGGCGCAAATACTTAAAAATAAAATTGAATTATTAGAGAAGTATAAAGGTAAATCAGTTGTTGTGAATGCAAGCATTCATAATGTAGATGTGTTTTCTTTGGTGGATGAAGAGTCGGGTGTATTTGTAAATTATATGAAAGTGATGAACGGAGCAATTGTTCAATCTATCACTTTAGAGATGAAACGCAAGCTGGAAGAAACACAATCAGAATTGATAGCACTTGCAATTGCAGAATTGCGTGAACGGTACAACAGCCAGTCGAAAGAGATTATTACTTCGGTTGAGCCAGATGTAGAGATGCCTGATATTGAAATAACGATTCCTAAAATTGGTGATAAGAAAAAACTGCTTGATCTTTCAGAAAAGAATGCACGCTTTTACATGAAAGATAAATTAGATCAGCAGGATAAATTAAATCCCGAACATCGCATTGAACGATTGATGACACAGATGCAAAAAGATTTAAGGCTTCCGCAAAAACCTTATCATATTGAATGTTTTGATAACTCTAACATACAAGGTGATTATGCAGTAGCAGCGATGAGTGTTTTTAAAAATGGAAGACCGAGTAAAAGCGATTACCGACATTTCAATATTAAAACCGTGGAAGGTCCTGATGATTTTGCTAGCATGGAAGAAGTTATTTACCGCAGGTATAAAAGATTGACCGAAGAGCAGCAACCTCTTCCACAACTGATTGTGATTGATGGAGGAAAAGGACAGTTGAGTGCTGCGTTAAACAGTCTGGAAAAGTTAAATCTGCGCGGACAAATAAGTGTTATCGGTATCGCAAAAAAATTAGAAGAGATTTATTATCCCGGTGACCCGCTGCCCATGTATCTTGATAAGAAAGGGGAGACATTAAGAATTATACAACAGCTGCGTGATGAGGTCCACCGTTTTGGAATAACGCATCATCGTAATAAAAGAAGTAAAGGAGTTATTAAAACAGAATTATCCGAAATAAAAGGAATTGGTGATGCAACTGCACAGACATTGCTTCGACATTTCCGGTCAGTAAAAAAAATCCGCGAAGCAACCAATGAAGAAATAGAAAGTATTGTTGGAAAAGCCAAAGCAAAGGTTGTGAGGGAATATTTTGAAGAGCAGATTTCGCGGTTGGAACAGAAAAAGACAGAAGAATAATAAATCAATATCTGATTTTCAAACTATCCAATTCCTCCACCGTTACACTTGGCGGCATAATATGATGTTCCACTTTGTATTTAATAAGTGCACCTGCTTTTTTTGCATCTGAAACTGATGCAAATCCTTTGTTACCGGGAACTGCCGGAATATGCGGCTGATGTACATACAATTTTCCATCCATTAAAATATTGTAACCATATCCTTTTAGTGCCGCATCAGCTGTTGTATCGTTGCTGAAAATTACAACGCTTACTTTGTGTGGTGTAAGAGTATCACCAGCAGGAACTGTTTTAGCAGTTTGGGGTTGTTGCTGTTTTGCAGAAGTATCAAATACATCCGCAATTTTTTCTTCCACCTTAACTGCAACCGAATCAATTTTTTTGTCTTTCTGTTCAGATGAATTTTGATTGCAGGAAAAGAGCACCGTCATTGCGAGGAACGAAGCAATCTGTTTCATAGCGCGGGATTGCTTCGTTCCTCGCAATGACGCACTATTAATACCACTTTTCATTTCAAACCTTGGCTAATTCTCCTTTCAAATAATCAATCACCTTTACCTCACTGCAATCAATATTTTTTATTTCAGAAATATACCAGGTCACCCAATCGGTGTAATGAATCAGGTAAAATGCTTTTTCAATCATTGAATTACCCTTGCTCCATATTTCATGAATGTGCGGAGTGTAACGTGCAAAAACTTCTTTACATATTTCTATGCGCTTTTGAGTACGTGAATAATCATCGGTGTTACGCAACAAAATCACTGCGATATCATCATGCTTCTCCGTCCAGCCCACCAACTCATTATGATTCATCTCCGGAAACACATGATGCCAGCAAAGCATCTTGCTGTTTTCATCTACTTGCTGACGAAAACGGACAGCCACTCCTTCATAATTTGCAACTGTATAAATAGCCGGTATTTTTCCAATCAGT
>JANLUX010000219.1:0-1538 GCA_031363705.1 Bacteroidota bacterium | reverse complement strand
CGCCAGGCGCGAAGCCGGGACGGGGCTGGTGGCCCCGACCCGGCTTCGTAACGCGGCGGATCGCCCGCGAAGCCCCGCCCTCGAAGGGGTTCGGCCCAAAACGGGCGATTTGCCCACCAAGTCGCTTGCGTGTGCCACCCGGCACACGCCGCACGACGTTGGCGGACAACTCACTCCGTTTTGGGCTCGAATGCGCATGGCGGGGACTCATTCAGCGCTTGCTTAGTCAACGCTTGTCACCGGCGCTCCTGCCGGCCAGATACTTGCGCAAACTGGCCCCGGCCTGGGCCCGTACCTTGGCGCGCAGGAACGGAGTCCAGCCCAACAACAGGCCCGGCACGCCCAAGGCCTGCCGGGACCAGCGCCAGAAGTCGAACACATCGCGGTGTTGCGCGATCAGACCGTCGCCGTCGAAGCCGAACCTGCCATCGATACGGTTGATCACCATGCGCCCGGTGGCGCTGAAACGGTAGCTGGCGTCCCAATGCGCCCGGCCTGTATTGCCGTGCGCGCTAACACCGCTGTAAACCAGTTTCCAGTCGTCGCGCCCCTTGGCCCGCACGCCTTCACACAACATGCGCCACATACCCGTGACCTCGCGCTTGCCATGCAGCGTAAACACCTCGTCGGCAAACTCGGCGTTGTGGGCATAACAGCCGGCCATGGTGTCCGGGTCCAACGCCGCAAAGGCGGTGTAAAACTTCTCCAGCGTTTTAGCTCCGACCGACACGTTTCGCGAATCCGCGTCCGCGCTGGGATTTCGTTCTGGGTTGGGCTGCATCGAGGTCTCCAGGTATGTTTTCAGCCTAGGGCCGCGGGAACGGCATCACTCAGGAAATCGTACACCTCGCGAATGCGCCGGCTGGTGCGAATCTCGCGGTGTACCGCCAGCCACATCGGGATCGACGGTATCTTGAGCATCGGCAGTAGCGGCACCAGGGCGCTGTCGGTGCGCGCCACATAGTCCGCTATAAACCCCACGCCCAGTCCGGCGCGCACCGCTTCGCAGTAGGCGATCAGGTCGTCGGTGCGCAGGGCAAAGTGCTCGCGTTGCAGCGGCAGACCGAAAGCCGCGAAACCCTGCAGCATCGCGCCGGACTGGTCCTGGCCGATCAGGTCGTGCGTGGCCAGTTCGGCCGGCTGCCGGGGCGTGCCGCGGCGGCGCAGGTAGTCGCGGTGCGCATACGCGCCCAGCGTTACCCTGCCGATGCGTTTGGCAATCAGCGTGGCCTGGTCGGGCTGCACCATGCGCAGGGCGATGTCGGCCTCGCGGCGCAACAGGCTGCTGACTTCGTTGCTCACCACCAGTTCCACCTGCACCTCGGGCAGCGCCAGGCGCATGCGCGCCAGCAACGGCGGCAGCAGGACACAGGCGACGGGCTGGCTGGCGGTAAGCCGTATCGTTCCGGATACGCTAGTCCGAGCCATCGACACCCCGCGCGCCAGTTGCAGCGCGCCGGTTTCCATCGCGCGCGCCGAATCGGCCAGACGCAGCGCCACCTCGGACGGCAGCAGGCCGCGCCCGGTGCGCTCGAACA
>JANLUX010000358.1:0-1595 GCA_031363705.1 Bacteroidota bacterium | reverse complement strand
TCTTTGTATGCTGCATCGGTTTCTTCAATTGCTTTTTGTTTTTGCAGCTCACGCTACAATTTATTTCCGTTGTCCAATTTGGTAAGTATGTGAACCATCTTGTGCAACACACCCATCGGGAACGCACCGCTACCGCAAGCAGGGTCAAGAATTTTGCAATTGTTTATTGCCTCAATTAAAGATTTTGTTTCCTTCTCGTTAAACGGGTTTGCATTTTCTGAATAAGAAAATAAATCTCTGAGCCGTGCCTCAAAAGTATCAGAAGCATCCCTGCTTCTGTTTTCAAACGCTCCAGAAGCATCCCTGCTTCTGTTTTCAACTGCAAGCAAGGATGCTTGCGATACCTTGATTCTTGCCTTCACCGGATTTTGCCGAATATAATTTCGGATAGCATTCAAAGCATTTTCATTTCTTACAATATGGTCATACGATTCGTGCATCCATAACTGACCTTTTTTGCCAAGCAGCTCATTAATTTTATTTGCAGTAAATGATTTCCACGAATGAAGAATATCCTGTAGTTTGTTTTCTCCTATTGGTTTTACAAGCACATGTACATGGTTTGGCATTACTACCCATTCATCTAAAATATACTTCTGATTATTAAAATGTAACAATGCACCTGCAACAATCTTTGCAACTTTTTCATCTTTCAATACGCAACTTCCTTTACCGGAATTCAGAAGTGTTTCTATCCGCTCGGAAAATAAACGGTAATATTCTTTTAGTTCTTCCTTTGTAAAAGTATCAGGAGCATCCTTGCTTCTGTTTTTTGGGGAATGTTTTTTCAACCATAATTCTCTTTCTGATTTTATTTGTTCAGCAACATCAGCAGGAATTGAATCGGCAAGGCGAAAGGTGATGAAGTACCAGACACTATCTTGCTGCCAGTGGGGAAGATTTCCTGTATGGATTTCTATTTCGTTATTAGGGTTGAAAAAGGTATCAACATCATCCTTGATGTTGTTTTGGAATCCGTCAGCAAGGATGCTGACGGTACTTTTCAAATATTCCAACAGCGATTCGTCAACCATGTAGTTTACAATCTCTCTTGGCGTATAAAAACTTCCTGTTTGTTTTCGTGCTGTGGTTTGTGTTTCGGGATTGTAACTCGCCAAAAGATTTTCAAAAACTTTTCCTAACAGTTCGGGGTCAAGTGCAATTTCTTCTTCTATCGGTGTGTTTTCTGCAACAGTAAATTTGTAACTCTCTAAAATGTTTACCAATCCTTTACTCTTGTATGTTTTGTTTCGTGTTGCATAAATTTCATTCAGGTCAACTTCTGTTTCGTCTCCAAAAAATAAAAAGTCGGGAACACTTGCTTGATGCTTTTCATCTCTTGTAAATCCATCTACAAAAATTTCTTTTTTAGTTTCTTCATTTGTTTTGTCCAAGCAATCAAACAATCCGCCATTGAGAAATGGAATGTCTTTGAAAAGTTTTTTTACTTCACTTTCATCTATTAAAAATTTGTCAGGGAAGCGATAAATGTTTCTTACACCTTGGTCGCCTTTTACAAAACCTTTGTGTGTATCTGCAAACTTCCTTTCGTTCATTTTCTGATTCAGTGTTCCGAAAAATAAATTTTGCAGAAT
>JANLUX010000193.1:0-1553 GCA_031363705.1 Bacteroidota bacterium | reverse complement strand
CAATTGCAGGGTGCGGCGAAGACGGGATGCTCATTGCTTTTGCCTCGTGGAAGGTTGCTCGCTGCACAACCGGTTGCTGGCTGCCTCGAAAGGAAATGAAGGGCACCATTGCGTGGCATGTAAGCACGCTCAACCTTCATGGGCTTAAATCAGAACACGGTGTAGCCCCCGTCAATGACTAACGTATCGCCCGTGTGAAAGCGCGAGGCATCCGATGCCAGGTAGACTGCGATGCCGCCAAAATCTTCAGGCTCGCCCCACCGCCGCAGCGGCACTCGGCCAATCGCCTTGGTATTGAACGTATCCCACTCCTGTAGTGGCGCTGTCATGTCTGAGCGGGTCCAGCCAGGAAGGATGGCGTTGGCACGGATGCCATGCTTGCCATATTCGACCGCGAGTGCCTTGACCATCGGCAACAAAGCACCTTTGCTTGCGCCATAGGCCTCGTTGCGCGCCGCTCCGTGGACTACCGAGGTGGACGAAACTGCCAGTAGAGACCCGCCTGGATCGCTGGCTTCGGATCTCGCAACCATGTGTTTGCAGGCTTCGCGCAAGGTCCAGAAAACACCATTGAGATTGACGTCCAGGATCCGCCGCCATTCGCGCGTCTCAAGTTCGTGGAACGGTCCGCCCCTGCCACCCGCGCCCGCGTTGGCCGCGACGAAATCAAGACGGCCCATGGCCTGCACGGCATCAGCCATTCCGGCAACGACGCTCGCCACATCTGTCACATCGACCGCTGACACGAGCACCCGACGCCCTGTTGCCTCAAGGCGAGCTCGCGCGCTTTCGTTCTTCTTGGGACTTTGCCCCCAGATCACAATGTCCGCGCCGGCCTGGCAAAGGGCTTCCGCCATCCCTAAGCCAATGCCCCCATTGCCGCCGGTCACCAAGGCGACCTTCCCGTCAAGCTGGAACAGGGGATAAGCCATGTGCGCTCCTAATCCGATTTAACTGGATGGCTCGGGCACCCACCATTCGCGGACCCCCGGGTGAAACCAATAGGACCGCATCCGATCGCCGAATGTGTGGGAAAGGATTTGAAATTTCAGCCGGTAACTTCCAGCACCATGTTGGTGGGAGTTTCGGCTGCGCGACGGACCTGGGCGAAACCCGCCTCCCGGCAGACTTCCGCGAGCCGTTTTTCGCCCGCTTGGGCGCCGAGGCCGAGGCCAACTTCCTGCGATAGCGAGTTGGGGGTGCAAATCGTGCACGACGCTGCATAAAAGATCTGCCCGAGCGGGTGCATGTTTTCAGCCATCGAGTCCCCCGCTAATGGCTCGACCAGCATAAACGTGCCGCCCGGCGCTAGCGTCTCGCGAATGTGCCGCGCTGCGCCAATGGGATCGCCCATATCGTGCAGGGCATCGAACATGCAGGCGAAATCGAAGCCTTCTCCGGTAAAATCCTGAGCCTTTGCTACCTGGAACTCGACATTGGTAACCCCTGCGTCTGCAGCTTTCTTCTTCGCTTCGTCGATGGAAGGGGCATGGAAGTCGATGCCGTGGATTGTCGAGTTCGGATAGGCTTGCGCCAGAAGCACGGTCGAGGAG
>JANLUX010000172.1:0-13358 GCA_031363705.1 Bacteroidota bacterium | reverse complement strand
ATCCAAAATGCAATTGGTGGCGAAATTATCCGCGAGCAATTGTATCATACAAGGACAACAATTAATACAAAAAATTTATCCCCCGGCATTTATTATTATCTTGTTACTTTAAATAATTCTATCACTGATAAAGGTAAATTAATAATAAACCGATAAACAATAAAAAAAGGGCGCTGAACAACCGCGCCCTTTTGCAAATTAAATCTGATGAAAAATATTGTATTCCTTGCTTTGTTTATCCCTTGCTTGTCATTTTCTCAAACCAGTAACTTAATTTGGTGCTTTGGGGATAGTGCAGGTGTTGATTTTAGCAATACAAGTAATCCCATGTCTTTTTCATCAGGTTTTGATGGGCGAGGAAGTTGTGTATCAATTGCCGATTCCAATTCTAATTTACTTCTTTATTCTGGATTTAATTATCTTGGTCAAACAATGATTTTTAATGATTTAAATGATACGGTATCTAATTCAAGCAATATATTGGGAGATGGCTTTTACAATGGGATGTCATTAATTCGATTTCCAAAAGCCAATAATAAATATTATCTTTTTTGCAGAACTGCAACGCGTAAGCTATACTATAATATTATTTATCCTGATTCGAATAATGGACTCGGTATAGTATCACAAAAAAATATTTTAGTAGATGCAAATATTATTGGTGATTGTGTAACCGCTGTAAAACATGGTAATGGCAGGGATTGGTGGCTGATAACTAAATATTCGTCAACAAGTCCTCCTAACCAAAACAATCGTTTTTTTGTTTATTTGGTAACCTCTGACAGCATATATACTCCCATTATACAGGATTTTAATGATGCAAGAGATGCTGATTTCCAAAGAATAATATGGCATCCAACATCCGATAAATTTATGCTTATTAATATCGGTGGTTACATGTCAGAGTTTGGCTTTGATAGATGCAGCGGTAGTATTACCATGATAAGAAATATTCTACCTCAGCAAGCGGGGAATTATGATCGCCTCTTTAATGAAGGTGCATATTCACCAAATGGTAATGTATTTTACGTTTCAACTGACGATTTTCCTGGAATTACTGACACGATGTATTTATTTCAACTGGATTTAACAGATACTAATGTTATAGCTTCCATTGATACATTAGAAACTTGGCCAACGAATAATATCAGCACTGGTGCGGTGCGTCTTGCCCCTGACAATAAAATTTATTTCTCTCGATGGTATCTCTGCAATATTTCTCCATATTGCTATCCTTACCCAGATAGTGTTAGAAATTATGTAAATGAAAATTTGAGTGTAATTAACTCACCAGATAGTTTAGGTTCTGCATGTAACTATCAACCTTTTAGTTTTTATCTTGGAGGGAAAAGAACGTATGCAGGATTACCTAACAATCCAAATTATGATTTGGGTGCTGTGGTCGGGAGTGTGTGTGATAGTTTAACAGTATCAGTAGGAGAAGTACCTAATCCTCCATTTGGTTTTTGTAAATTATATCCTAACCCTGGTTCTTCAGTTATTAATTATTTGTGTCAATTCAACAAATCAGGTAAGGAAGAGTTGTTTATTCAAAATGCATTGGGAGAAATAATCATTCATCAGCAATTACTAAATGTGAACACAACAATTAATATTCAATCATTAACACCTGGTATATATTATTATCTAACAACAATTAATGGAAGTGTAGCAGATAAAGGCAAATTAATTATTAACCGTTAGATAATATAAAAATAGGTGTGGCTTTGCCACACCTATTTTATTAAGTAATGCAAATGAGCAAACATCTTTACATTATTCTTATAACTGTATCTTCATTTTGTTTTTCTCAGAATAGAAATTCCGTATGGATTTTTGGTGATTCTGCAGGTATAAGCATTAATAATTTAACCTCTCCGATTCCTATCAATTCAGAAATGAATGGGCGGGGAAGTTGTGCTTCCATTTCAGATACCAATGGAAATTTACTTTTATATAGCTGGAATCTTGCTGGCACCGATGATAGTGCCACCTTTATTTTTAATGCTTTAAATGATACAATGGTTAATGGAAGCAGACTGACCGGAGGCGATCTATATAACCAAATCGTAATTGCTCCTTTTCCGGCATTAGATAAATATTATGTGTTTCATTTAGGAGTACTTACCACTTATGGTTTATATTATTCATTAGTTGACATGACACAGGATAGCGGGCGTGGTGCGGTAGTACAAAAAAATATTCAACTGAATAACTTTCGCCCTGGTGATTGTTTAACAGTAATTAAACATGGCAATGGCAGAGATTGGTGGGTAATCAGTAAATATTCCGCAACAAGTCCTCCTAATATGTATAATCGCTTTTTTGTATATCTCGTAACACATGATAGCATATATAGTCCCATTGTTCAGGATTTTAATGATGCAAGAGATGCTGATGTTCAAAAAATAATCTGGCATCCTTCGGGCGATAAATTTATGCAGATAAATATTGGTGGATATATGTCTGAATTTGACTTTGATCGTTGCAGTGGTTCAATTACACTAAATCGAAACATATTTCCTCAGCAATCAGGCAATTTCAATCGTTTGTTTTGGGAAGGAGCGTATTCCGCAAGCGGAAATGTATTTTACGTATCAACAGATGATTTTCCTGGAATAAATACAATGTACTTATTACAAATAGATTTAACCGCAGTAAACATTCCAGCATCAATTGATACATTAGATATCTGGCCAACGAATAATATCAGCACTGGAGCGGTGCGTCTGGCCCCTGACAATAAAATTTATTTTTCGCGCTGGTATTTATGCAATAGTCCACAGCCTTATTGTTATCCTTATCCCGATACCGTGAGAAATTATGTTAATGAAAATTTAAGCGTTATTAATACTCCGGATAGTTTAGGTTCTGCATGTAACTATCAACCGTTCTCATTTTATCTCGGAGGTAAGCGAACTTATGCAGGCTTGCCTAATAATCCAAATTATGATTTGGGTGCTGTGCAAGGGAGTATTTGTGATAGCTTAACAGTAAGCGTTAATTCACCATCTGTTACAACTACTAATAGTACACTTACTATTTTTTATCATCCAACATGGCAAACAGCTTTTATTAATGCACAGCACCTTAAAGGTAAGCAGGTAGAGTTGCTGGTTTATAATGTAACAGGGCAACTTACTTTTAAAACCAAAAGGGATGTTTACAATGGATATTATACTTATGATCTGGATATGAGTGGCTATGCTAAAGGATTGTATATTGTGAGTTTGAGAACTGAAAAAGAAATGCTGGTGAAGAAGATGGTGAGGGAATGAGGAATGAAATTAACATCTGCAATGCATGAAAAAGTTGTTACTGGTTGGTGGAAAAAAAGAACACCAACCAGACGTGAAAATAACTATAATATTATGGTATTGGGTAACCGTGATAAGATCGAGCTCGACACACTTGGCAAGGTGGGACAGGTAACTGAATTAGAATTGCAGGAGATTTTTGGATACTGAGCTATTTAATTTCTTCTTTTCACAATATTAGAAATACGAAGAAAATCCGAATTGAATAACTCCAGTTTTAGCAGCGGGATTACCCAATAAATCTCTTTGCTCCTGATAGCGGTAATTAAAACGCAAAACAGTAGAACCAACTGGTCTGAATGAAATACCTGGAACAATTGCCCAAATATCATCTGCTATGTTTCCATTTGTTTCTTTAAACTTACCTTTATTATAATCTGCATATTCACAACGCAAAACCAAATTAAGCTTTGCATTATCCCATCCCAGCATTTTTTGTTGAATGATTGTTCCAACAAAATCAATGAATCCGCCAAACTGTTGCGATCCGAAAGCCTGGCTGTAAGTTTCCGGTACATCAACAAAAACTTTTGCTACTTCGGCAGTAATGTTTAACCTGTTTTTTACTTGCGATGTACTGAAATCAACAGCAACAACACTTACATTTCTTTTTTTATCCAATACCAATCCATCTTCCTGCCAGTGATTATAAACCCCTGTCATGTAAGAAAATCCAAGCTCACCTGCTTGCCGGTTGCGAAGAGCAATTTTTCCTGTGAACATAGGCAAACCGCTGTTGCTTTCTTCAAACTTTTCCGGATCTGATTTTCCAGCTGCCAGAGACGTCCGGTTATCAGAATTTGAAATTATCTTGTCATCAAAACCATTGGTAAGAAATGCTTCATAACCTATTATCAAGTGGTGTGAAAAGTATTTTCCATGTAAACCAAACCCTGCATTTGAGAGTGTAGAAGGAATAATTGTAGTTGAGGAAATGGGCCGGTCAATAAAATCCCATTTCGGGCCATCATGATTCTGATTGAATGAACCAATGGGATTTAAAATTATTCCTCCTCTCAAATTTAACAGAGGATGAAACTCAATATCAATAGAAGCATATTCAAGATTTATTTCTTTTGCTCCATCTTCAAATTCAATCTCCGAAAGGAATTTTATTTTCCTTGCTATGGTTGATGAAAGAAAAATGGATAGTCTGCGAAACTGAAATGAAAAGCCATCAGAAATACCATCAGTGGCTGCATACTGAGTGTTTGCCTCTAAATATCCTCCAATAGCTACAGGAAATTTTCCACCAGAAAGAAAAGGACGGTTATAAACTGCATCCATGTTTAATTTTTGCACGGAAGAGTCAGTAAGTGTTCGTTTTAAAATGGTGCTATCAAGTTGTGCATTTGATGATATAAAAATGCAAATGAAAAAAAATATTAATGTGAAATTTTTATAGTTGAATATAAATGTTGTCATTGTCGGTTGTCGTTTCATAAGTTTTTAAGTTTTCCTCTGCAGGAGGATTTTGTACTAGCCCCAGGTTAGTAAACTCACTTCCATGACAAGGACAAACAAGATAATTTCCATTGGGTTGTAATTCGCATCCCTTATGCGTACATTCCATCAGTAAGGCGGAATAATTTTCTTCATTGATTTTATAAACACAAACAGGGAAATTTAATTTATCAATTTTTACGAGCACATACTTTCGAAGTCTTGATTTTCCCTTAGCAGTTTTTATAAACTCTGTTTTTTTAATTACGATTTGATTTTTAACAAAATTTGTCTGGGCGAAGTAATTTGTGCTTCCGCAACTTTGTAAAATACCTGCTATTGCGGTACCGCCTACACAGGCAATGCAGCATGTTTTAATAAAATCTTTTCGTAACATACATTAAAGTGATTCAAGAAATTTTATCATTGCGTCTTTCTCAGTTTGTAAAAGCTGGTTGAATCTATTTTTACTTGTTGTCGCTTCGCCACCGTGCATTTGAATAGCCTCTTCAATGCTGTGTGCCCTGCCATCGTGCAGTAAGAAATATTTTCCTCCTTGCGAATTGGTTGACAGCCCCAAGCCCCAAAGCGGGGGAGTACGCCACTCTGAAGTTTTTGCATTACCTTCTGTGTAACCATCATCTAATCCCGGACCCATATCATGCAATAACAAATCAGTATATGGATGAAACTCTTTGAACGAAAGTGCATCCACCGGTGAATAACCTGTCTTCAAAGTTTGCTTATGGCAACTTTCGCAGCCCGTTTGAATAAAAATATTTTTGCCATTAATAACGACCTGATCATTTTGATTCCGTTGTATTGGAGCCTTTAATGTTTGCAGGTAAAAAACCACATCATTTAATATTTGTGTTGATACTTCAGGATCAGTTTCAAGTCCGCTAAAAACATCATAAGGCTCATACACAGAAGTTATTCCAATATCCTGGTTATAGGCATTCACAGTTTGATGAAGCAAATTATAAGCTCCTGCCTTCTTTCCAAACCGGCAAATGTATTTTCCGCCTTGTGAAATAGCATTAGGGTGATGGATAAGATAAGATGGAACAATTTTCCAATTCGGAACTCCTGAAATTCCATCACCATTTACATCATTCGGATCAGCCATTGCAAGAATGTCGGCATCAGAAACCAATTCAATAAATCCTAAACCGGTGTTGGCAGGAGGAGTGAATTTTGAAAATGTTGCACCAAAAGGAATTTGTTCAGGCATAAAACCTGGCAAAGCTCTGTTCTGCAATTGCGGTCCGCCTTGATTTAAGAAATGATTTCCTGTACTATCGGTTTGCCCGAAACGGGTAAGCGTTGTGAAGGGATGTCCCTTGCCGTCACCTGCGTGGCAACTTCCGCAACTGGTTGCTACGAAGATTGAACCCAATCCTGTTTCGGCAGTAAAAACCTGGTCGTTAAAAGCAATATCTCCTTTCAGAAACTGCAATGATTGTGAATTGTTAAGTCCATCAACAGGACCATCCAATAGCTCATCATCTTCCCGAATTGCAGGGGTTAATTTTTCGCAAGCCATCAATGTTATCACAATAAGCATAATGATGCTTATTGCCTTATGAGTTGATTTTATCTGCATGGCTTAATTTAGTTTTGATTGCAAAAGTATAAAGTTAGATTAATAAAACAAAATTATTTGATTGACATTGCAAAAAACGTTTAATGGTTCTGCTTCAATTTCTACATTTGCAACCATGAATTCATTAATTGAAGAAAATTACCTGAAGTCGTTGTTTAACTTATCAGGCAAATCAGGAGAAGTGAATGTGAATGAACTTTCGAAACAGTTGGAGATAAAGATGCCTACTGTTACCAGCATGATGAAAAAGCTGGCGAAAAAGAAATTAGTGCATTATGAAAGTTATAAACCCTTACGCCTCACCGAAAAAGGAAAGAAACAGGCTGTTGATATCATTCGCAAACATCGTCTTACCGAAATGTTCCTGGTGCAGAAGATGGGTATTGGCTGGGAAGATGTTCATCATATAGCAGAACAGGTGGAGCATATTCAATCACCAGTTTTTTTTGAGAAAATGGATGAATTGCTCGGTTATCCTAAGTTAGACCCTCATGGTTCGCCCATCCCTGATAAGAATGGTAAGATGGAATGGAAGCATTATAATAAGCTGAGTGAATGCAAAGCAGGTGAAACAATAAAGCTGGCAGCTGCAATAAATACATCCGTTGAGTTTCTCAAATTTTTAAACAGCCGTGAGCTTCGATTGGGTTTAAAACTCAAAATAAAATCCATTGAGCCATTTGATAACACGATGATTGTTACTTATGATAAAAGACTGGCAGAAACATTGAGTCACACAGTTTGTGAAAGGTTATTGGTTGAAAAGTTATGAAGCAAATGTTATTTGTTCCATTAACTGGAACGCTCATCTCACCTTCTGACCCAGCATTGGTACAAAGCGAAACTTATCCAATTCGATAATTTCCGTTTCGTTATTGTTCTTTTTAATAACGGTAGTCATCACCTGTTCGCTTAGGGGACCAACAGGAACTACCATTATGCCACCCGGTTTTAATTGATCAAGTAAAGCAACAGGTATCTCAGGAGCGCCACAGGTAATTAAAATTTTATCAAAAGGAGCAAAGGAAGGCAAGCCTTTAAAGCCATCACCAAAAAATGTTTTAATACTATAACCTAAATCTGTTAATCGTTTGCGTGTGGCTTCAAACAACGGCTTATGTCTTTCAATTGAAAAAACTTTGGCACCACATTCATAAAGCACACTTGCCTGGTAACCGCTACCTGTGCCTATTTCCAACACCTTATCACCTTTATTTAACAGTAATAGCTGTGTTTGATAAGCAACAGTATAAGGTTGAGAAATAGTTTGATTGCAGTCAATCGGAAAAGCTTTATCCTCATAAGCATATTCAAGAAATGCATTATCCATAAACAAATGACGTGGCACTTTACCAATTGCTTCCAGGACTGACTCATTATCAATTCCTTTTGCACGAACGCTTTCCACCAACTTTTTTCTTAAACCCTGGTGACGATATGTATCAAACATGGAGCAAATTTAAGATTAGTTTGCTGTAATATTTTTATACATGATGCAACTCTTATTTATGTTTTAATAAAAACCTTTGAGACAAGATTGTGATTCATTATTTATTTCTGAAGGCAGGTTAAGCAGTAAGTGAGAAATTTATATTAACTGCCAGTATTAATAATTCACTAATGTTTGCTTAAACTCCTTTTCCTGCATTATTAACATCAATTTGGTTGCCGTTATACTTGCTGGGGCATTTCATCAGTATCTGCGAGCAGTGAAAATCTTCTCCATTCATTTTACCGATTACCACAACCTGTTCAGAGCGTTCAAAGTCCTGGGGCTTGGTGCCGTTGTACAGTACTTTGCGTTCATGACCTTCATTATCCACTAAATAAAAGCCAAATAGGTTTGCATTGGTTTCGGGGTTATAAATAAATGGTTTGTCTTTATTCAGCTTACCCACTACATGATAAGTTGACCTGGGATGTTGGGTGGCTTCACTGAAAGCCGCATAGGTGCTGCTGTTGCTAATGGTGCTGATAATTACCCCCAGTGCAGCCGCTATGATGATGATGCCTATGATGTGTATTTTTTTCATTTCTTTTTTTCGAGCCTTGTAACTTTGCGATCTATCAAAATTAAATAAACTGTAATAACTGCAAACACAATGCATGCCACGGCTACTACTACGTAAATTTTGCCATTACTTCGCATGGTGTCTGCCATTTCTACCTGTCCGAAAACATTAGAACAGGAAAACAGGAATAGGAGTAACAGTATTTTTTTTATCATATAGAATAGTTTTCTTTTTGTTCAATCAATCTATATCGTACACGCAAAGTCATTATCCAGGTACCAAGCAATGTCCAGCCAATAACGGCAGGATAAAATACCATGCGCATGTTTTTATCAAGATCATAAGTTCTGAAACCGGGATTGCCTCCCTTGCCGGGATGAAGTGAATCAACATTACCCATCTTTGGTATGATCAAGATAAACACCACCATCATGGCAAATGCAAAAATGCTATAAACTGCTGCCAGCCTCGCACGTTTATTATCGTCAGTAACGGCATTGCGTAAAATAAAATAAGCAGCATAAACCAGCATTGTGGCTGCAGCACCATTCAATTGCGGATCATTAACCCAATAAGCACCCCAGGTGTATTTTGCCCAAATCATACCTGTTAATAAACCAGCTATACCAAACATAACTCCCACACGGGCACACTCCTCTGCCAATAAATCATTGTAAAGTGTATTCTTACTCAAAAAGAAAATGCTTTGTACCATACCGGCCAGCATCATAATCATCATGGCAAACCACATGGTGACATGGAAATAAAGGTTCCTGATTGTTTCGTTAAGAATAGGCATGGCAGGCACCGTACCCAGAAACCCCATCACAATAGTGTAAAATAAGAGGATGACGGATAGTGCTTTCCACCAGTTTGTTCTAAGTAAATTCTGCTTCAAAAGGGTTTGTGTTTAATCACGCCAAAGGTAGGGAAAGAGAAGATAGGACAAAGTGAGAATCATCACATCCAAAGCTATTAATGCAATGAAATAAGGCTGCGTAACATACCATCCTAATCCATCAATGGCATTGTGCGAACATTTTAAGATGGTGATGAGCAACGGGATGAGAATGGGAAAGCCCAGCACTGCCATTAATGCTGCACTATTATTTGCCCGGCTCACGATGGCTGAAATTAAAGTTAATACTATCGAAAGCCCAAAGCTGCCTAAAATCATACAACCCAAAAACATTAACGGATCTTGTACAGCGTTGCCTAACCACAAGGAATAACTTATGTAATTGATTACTGAAAGCACGGTGAGTAACAGCATGTTATATATTGACTTTGAAATGATAACTGCACGTGGATCAAGCAATGTATAATAGAACAATTGCTGTCCGCGGCTTTCCTGCATAAAGCTTTTTGCAACGGCATTGGTGGCGGCAAAAAGCATCACTATCCAGAATAAAGCATTCCAGGTGGGAGGATCAATAATATGCTTAAAGCTGAGGTAACAGATATAAACGGTGCTGAGCGTGTAAATAAGCACTCCTGAAAAGCTGAATTTGTGTTTCAACTCCAGCCTTATTTCTTTGGCAATTAAGATGCTGATTTGCTGTGAAAGACCTGTCATATCACAAAAGTGTGCTTTATATTTATTGCAAATGTGGATAATTTATTGTGTATTAGAAATTAAACCCTTACGTTTGTTAAGTTATTAGAATCCCCTCTAAAATATTTCTAAAGGTTTTAGCTCACATTTCCTTTGGTTGTTAACTGAGAATTGAAGGCCCTAATCGACCTCATGATCGAAGGTTTAAAGGCGCGGAATTATTTCTGCGCTTTTTGTTTTTAACGGGGTGGCATAAGGTTTTTATAATAAAAACAAAATAGCTAAAACTTAAATTAAAGAAAATGAGAAAACTAATGGTATTGATGGTAACTGTATTGTTTACCACAGGCGTGATGGCCCAGACAGAGCAAAAATCTACAACTACTACAAAGGAAACTACTACTACCACAGACAAGACTACTGTGAAGGGTCATGAGTGCTACATGATGAAAGAAGGAACTTTGATGCATTGCATGGGGGATAAATCAGAAGCTCAGCGAACTAACGTGACATTAAGGAACGGTACCAAAATTACTACTACTGGTGAAGTGATTACCAGTGATGGTAAAACAATGGCTGTTGCCAATGGTCAATGTGTGGATATGAAAGGCATGGTGGGCGATTGTGACAAAATGCATGCTGGTATAAAGCATGATCATAAAGATATGCAGGGTGAACAAAAAGACTATTAGTTTAATTAGTCATACATAATGTTAACGGTCATCTGCAAAAGGTGGCCGTTTTTTATTGTATGCCTCGCATGATTATTGAATGGGTATAAACAAAATCCGATAGCATGCCGCTTCAGAACCAAATCATCTGGCTTTTTGTGCTGGCAATTCCCATTGCCTGCATTGCATGGACTGTTACTCACGAAGAAATTTTCAGAGAACCGAGAGAATACTGTGTAAGATGCAGCAAGGGTAGAAAAACCCTTTTAGCCCGAAAATTCTTTTATATTTTCACTTGTGAATATTGCTTCAGCCATTATGTAACTATCTTAATGCTTATAATCACTCATTATCATTTGTTGTATGATGACTGGAGAGGATATTTGATTAGTGGATTTTCACTGGTGTGGATTGCCAATATTTATATGAGTCTTTACAACATGATCAGGGTGGATATTAAAAAAGAAAACCTGGAAGCAAAGGTGGAAGAGAAGAAGTTAAAAGAATAACTTTTTAGACAGCTATTCTAATCAATTGTCTTTTTATTACGTTTTAAAACAAAACTCACTTTTTGTTTGGAAATGATCCGGCTATTTTATTATTTTGATTAAATTCTTTTTTAATTATCACTTAATACTTAATCAAATGAAAAAAATTACAGTTTATTCGACTATCACAATTGCACTAAGTGTTCTGTGCTTACAGTTAAAAGCACAGTCATGGTTATTGACAGGAAATGCAGGCACAAGTGCCGGAACTCACTTTGTTGGAACTACAGATAATCAGGCTCTCAGATTTCGCACTAACAATGTTGTGCGAATGACAATAACAAATTCAAATGGAAGAGTGGGTATTGGAACTACATCACCGCTATGGAAATTGGATGTCAGGTCAGGCAGCATCTCCACTGACTCAGTTTACAGGATACGTGGCAACACCGTGTTATCAATAAATGGTACTAGCAATGCATTTGTAGGATCGGGCAGTGGCATTGCTAATACATCAGGTTATTATAATACAGGCATGGGTGACAATACCCTAAGGTATAACAACGCAAGCTTTAACACTGCAACCGGCAGCCAGGCGTTATTTTCAAATACCACCGGAAACGCTAATACTGCTACTGGCTATGTTGCCCTTTATTCCAACATAGGCGGACATTACAATACTGCCAATGGATACTTTGCCATGCATTTAAATACTGCAGGATCATATAATACAGCTACAGGAATGTATGCTTTATATGCAAACAATGATAATTATAATTCAGCCCATGGCAATTATTCGCTTTATTCAAATACTTCAGGATCGGCTAACACGGCTGCAGGTTATGCATCACTCTATACCAATTCCACCGGTTTTGCAAATGCCGCTTTTGGTTACAATGCACTTTATAATAATACTTCTTCTTACAATACTGCATTAGGACATAATGCACTTATAACAAACACTACAGGCAGCTTAAACTCTTCTACAGGTTTCAGTTCCCTTTACGGCAACACCAGTGGAGTTCAAAATACAGCAAACGGAGCTTTTACTTTATACGGAAATACTTCGGGTCTTTGGAACAGTGCTTTTGGATACAGTGCCGGAAGTTATAATGATGCAAATTCTTATTGTACTTTTATTGGAGCTGATGCTGACCAAACGACCACCACCAATTTATCCAACTCTACTGCTTTGGGTTATGACAGTCGCATTACAGCAAGCAACCAGGTGCGTATTGGGAAATCAACTGTTACAAGCATTGGAGGGTATGCAGGATGGAGTAATTTATCAGATGGCAGATACAAAAAAAACATAAAGGAGAATGTTAAAGGTTTAGAGTTTATCAATAAGCTTCGACCTGTAACTTATAATCTTGATGTTACAGAATTAAGTAAGTTCTTAAATGAAGGTGTTACAGGCGAAGAAAGTGTGGAAGGCATTAATGAAAAAACTTTAAAAGACAACGTAACAAAGCAAGCAACCTCTGACAAAGAAAAAATAACTTACACAGGATTTATTGCGCAAGAAGTTGAATCGGTATCAAAAGAAATCGGATATGATTTCAGTGGTGTGGATGCGCCAAAAAATGCTAATGATTTGTATGCTTTGCGCTATGCCGAATTTGTTGTTCCCTTAGTGAAAGCAGTACAAGAGCTTGACAATGAAAACAAATTGCTGAAAAAGGAAATATCACAAATCAAAGCGGTGATGACAGCAGACCAACAACAAAGGTTAAATCAAATACAAAATGATGACATGGCGCGTTTAGAACAAAATGCACCCAATCCATTCAGCGAAAAAACAGTGATTCATTATTTTCTTCCTGTGAATGTTCAACAGGCAGAAATAAAAATATTTTCTTCCACCGGTAATGAGATCAGGTCTTTTATTCTTGACAACGGAGCAGGACATGTGGTGCTTAATGCTCACTCATTAACACCCGGTGTTTATAGCTATATACTTTTTGTAAACGGGAAAGCTGTTGACTCAAAACAAATGATAATGCAGAAATAAACTGCCATCAATAAAGCTTGATGGAAAAAGCTGTATGACTTACAAATTAAACCTCCGGAGTTTTTAAAACCCCGGAGGTTTTGAGTGAGAGATGAACCTGAGAAAAGTTAATTCACTCCTTCACCACTTTACCCACAACGCTCCTTCCTTCTTTGTCTTTTATTTCAGCTATGTAAATGCCATTGGAGAGTGTTGAAGTGTTAACGTGCAGAGGTGTAGATGTAATTGATTGCTGCAACAATGCCCTGCCGG
>JANLUX010000164.1:0-1535 GCA_031363705.1 Bacteroidota bacterium | reverse complement strand
GAGGTACGAAGCATCTCTCTTATTTTTAAAAACTTTAAATAAGTCGTTTCTCATCTACTTAAAGCTATAAGCCAATGAAATATTAGGAGAGAAACCCAGATCCTGGTGATAAGATGCAGCTACATCAATCACAAAATTTTGTAACTCCAATCCAAAACCAAATGAACTAAGCAAAGGATCAGTTGAAATTCCACCTCTTAAAAAAAATTGTTTTACAGGATGATATTCTATTCCTGCTTTTATAGTTGCATCAGCATCCATATCCTTTTCAGTTTCCAAACCGATATTAACTTTATCAGAAAAAGAATAATTCAAACCTAAACTTATAAGAGAAGGGATTTTTTCTCCCGATGGATCGGGATAATCCGCAAGCTTTGCTTTGGTAGGATTATAAATATGCGCTCCTAACCATAAATTTTTCAAAAGCATTGCCTGTATTCCTGCCTCCACAGTAAATGCACTTTTTGATCCGTAACCTTCGGCAATGGAAGTGCCGAGGTAATCAAATTGAATACCAGCAGAAACTTTATCACCAAAACTTTTTGCATAAGCCAATCCAATTTTTTGTTCGTTATATAATTTATAACCGAAGTAAGAAACACTCAAAGCAAATGTTCCGCTTTCTTTCGTTGGTAATGCAAATGCAGCGCTGTTAGTTGAAAGTTCAGATAAGGCGAATTTTCTTTCATGACTGATACCAACTGTTGGCACTTTTAAAAAAGCTAAACCAGCCTGGTTATGAAAAGATGCCCAGATATCTTTATAAGTTACTGCTGCGTTTCCTAATGCTGCTGCACGTGCACCTGCTGGTGAATTATGATCACCAGCATATGTATGAGATAAACAGAAAAAAAATATTACAGTCGCAAAAGCCGTTGTTGGAGTTTTCTCCAACAACTTAAATATTTTACCTTGTTGGAGAAAACTCCAACAATGGCGACTAGTTTTATACATAACCTGATTCGCCTCACCCTCCTGTCCCTCTCCAAAGGAGAGGGAAGCAGTCCTCCTCAAACCAACCAATACTTTTGAAATTGTAAAAATATTTTTCATCTCAATTTTTCTTTTTGCGTGATGATTTCTCCATCTCCGCGTTTGAATCCATCACTTTCTTTTTCAGTCCTTCTTTAAATTCAATAATGCGTTTCATCAACTCAGCATCAGCTGTCGCAATAATTTGTGCGGCTAATATACCTGCATTTTGCGCAGCGTTTAATGCTACGGTTGCCACAGGAACTCCATTCGGCATTTGCAAAATCGAAAGTATAGAATCCCATCCATCTATTGAGTTGCTTGATTTAACAGGAACACCAATTACCGGCAAAGGAGTAACCGATGCTACCATACCTGGTAAATGTGCGGCACCACCTGCACCTGCAATAATTACTTTCAATCCTCTTGATGCAGCTTCCTGTGCATAGCTAAACATTCGTTCAGGTGTACGATGCGCTGAAACAACTGAAATCTCATAAGGGACTTGCAGCTTCGTTAATATCAATGCAGCTTCATTCATCACCACAAGGTCGCTTTGGCTT
>JANLUX010000122.1:0-2439 GCA_031363705.1 Bacteroidota bacterium | reverse complement strand
CCGGCAGTTGCACAATACTATGCCATCACTGTTGATGATGCAAAACCTTACAATGTATATGGTGGATTGCAGGACAACGGAAGTTGGTACGGCCCCTCCAATCATAGAGAAGATATCGGCTGGATAGATAATGGCCAGTATGGATATAAAAGTATCAATGGCGGAGATGGAATGATGGCTCAGGTAGATACAAGAGATAATGCCACCATTTACTCCGGATCACAATTTGGTGTGTATGGCCGATATGAAAAAGGAAAACAAGGCATGCAAAAATCGGTGCGTCCGCAACACGAATTGGGAGAAACACCATTACGTTTCAACTGGCAATCACCCATCTTATTAAGCAACCACAATCAGGATGTTTTCTATTTCGGATCAAACAGGCTATACCGTTCTTTGAATAAAGGTGATACCATGATTGCCATGAGTCCGGATCTGACCTTAGGTAAAAAAGAAGGTAATGTTCCTTATGGTACATTAACCACCCTTTCTGAATCGCCACTTCAATTCGGTTTAATCTATACCGGTTCGGATGATGGCAATATTTATGTTTCAAAAGATGGTGGATATAATATGGAGCAATTGAACCAGGTTGGCAAAGTACCAGAAATAAAAAAAGGATCAAAACTACCTGTTGCTGCTACTGTTAAATTATATACCAATAATCTTTGGGTTAGCCGGGTAACGGCATCCAAGCATAATGTTAAAAGAGTGTATGCATCCCTGAATGGATACCGCTTTGATGATTTCAGTCCTTATTTATATGTAAGTGATGATTTTGGAACTTCCTGGACACAGATTGGCAAAGACCTTCCGTTTGAACCCATTAACGTTGTAAGGGAAGATCCGAAAGATGAAAACATTATCTATGTTGGAACAGATGGCGGATTGTATGTAAGCTTTGATAAAGGAAATAGTTTTATGATGTGGAATGCCGGTTTGCCAAAATCAGTTCCTATTCATGATATTGCTATCCAGGAAAGAGATAATGAAATTGTTTTGGGTACACATGGCCGTAGTATTTATATAAGTAAGTTGAATGAAGTGCAGAAAAAAGCATTGAAGAAATAAAGGATATACAACTTTTTAAAACTGCCTGTTTCTCGACAGGCAGTTTTTTTTGCCAATACTTTAAATAAAAAATATTTATAAATAACTAAGAAATTAGTTGATAAACTAAAACTTTAGTTATACATTCGATTAGTCAAATTTTAAAACAGATGAAAATTCTTACAAAAGCAGAAGAGCAGGTAATGCAGTCACTCTGGAAATTAGAGACTGCATTTCTTCGGGAAATTGTTGATGAGATGCCGCTGCCCAAACCCCATCAAAATACAGTGGCAACGCTTTTAAAAATTCTTATTGAAAAAGAATTTGTCGGTATTCATGTAATGGGCAGACAGCATCAATACTACCCGCTAATTGGGAAAGCGGAATATTCAAATAAAACGATGAAACAAATGCTGAAAGGATATTTTGAAGGCTCTTTCAGCAATGTGGTGTCCTTTATGGTAAAAGAAAACAATATTTCTGTAGAGGAACTGGAAAGCTTACTGGCTCAAATTAAAAAACAGCAAAACACAAAAAAATGAATCCACTCATCAGTTACCTGTTACAGGTAATAGCTGCTTCCGGGCTGCTTTACGGGTTTTATCATGCGGTTCTGCGGAATAATAAATTTCATCAATACAATCGTTTTTATCTTCTCTTTTCCATCTTATTTGTTATCATACTTCCACTCCTGGATATTCCTCTTTATCACTTAATGACTGAAATTAGTTCCACTAATTTGTTAAAACAGTTTTCTGTATTTTTTACAAGTGAAAATATTTTACCAAACCTTGTGCTCAAAGGATCTCGTTCATTTTCCTGGTACACTTCAATATACTTAGTATATACTTTTTATGTACTTATATCTTTTATTGCACTTCTTTATATTCTTTTTTCATTATTTAAAATAAGATCACTAGCAAGAAATAACCCGGTTGAAAAACTGGAAAAAATATTTTTTGTAAATACAGAAGAATCGTGTGCCCCTTTTTCATTCATTAATTGGATGTTTTGGAACAGGAGGATAGAACTTCATTCTGAAAAAGGAGAACAAATTTTCAGACATGAACTTTTTCATATCAAGCAAAAACATAGTTGGGATATCTTGTTCCTTGAAATCATAACCACCATTTTCTGGATCAATCCTTTTTTTTATTTGATGAAAAAAGAATTGAAAGCCATACATGAATTTCTTGCCGATGAGTTTGCAGTAAACGAAAATAAAAAATGGGAGTATGCCGAACTACTGTTAATGCAAGCTTTTGATACTAAAATAAACCTTGTCAATCCTTTTTTTCATAACCAAATAAAACGACGTATAACCATGTTGAACATTTCCTCAAAACCCGGCCACCAGTATTTAAGAAAATTATTGGTGATTCCTGTAGC
>JANLUX010000108.1:0-17456 GCA_031363705.1 Bacteroidota bacterium | reverse complement strand
TGCGGACGTATTACATACTGAATCGGGAATCTGCAATCAATATGATTTTCATCACTGCTGATGTGAATATTTTCCAAAAGATACATCAGTGTTGTACCTTTATACCATGGCATGTTTTCACTTTTATCCACCACGTTGTCTCCCTTCAATGCACTCACAGGAATAAACGTTACATCTTTTATTTCAAGCTTTGAAGAAAGCTTTTTATATTCTTCCACCACCTTCCAGTATGCTTCCTCATTGTAATACACCAGATCCATTTTGTTAATGCAAATGATAAGATGAGGGATTTGCAATAACGCTGCAATAAATGAATGACGGATGGTTTGTTCTAAAACTCCTTTACGTGCATCCACTAAAATAAGTGCAACGTTTGCAGTGGATGCACCGGTAACCATGTTGCGTGTATATTGAATATGACCGGGGGTATCTGCAATGATAAATTTTCTGCGCGGGGTTGCGAAGTAACGATAAGCAACATCAATAGTGATTCCCTGTTCACGTTCAGCACGCAAACCATCAGTTAATAAACTAAGGTCAACATGTTCAAAGCCTTTCTGTTTACTTGTTCTTTCAATGGCTTCTATCTGGTCTTCAAAAATTGATTTGCTATCGTACAACAATCGACCTATCAAAGTACTTTTTCCATCGTCAACACTTCCTGCTGTTGTAAAACGTAACAGCTCCATATTCAAATAGCCTTCTTGGCTGTAATTGCTCATTGCTTTTTAGTTATTAAGGTAATTATTTTTTTTTGTGATTGAGTGATTGAGTTATGCGGTGATAAGTATAATTCGATGATTAATTAGTCCCTGCAACTCATAAATAGTTTCCTCCTGAATGACACTATTAATTTGTACGTTTTTCAGAATTGAAATTTGTAACATTCGTATCTGATTTGTTAATTAGTAACCTAAAAGTATCCTGCTTTTTTTCTGTCTTCCATTGCACTCTCGCTTCGTTTGTCATCTGCACGTGTACCACGTTCTGTAGTTCTACTTGTTGCCACTTCATCAATAATTTCATCAAGTGTACTTGCAGGTGATGCAACAGCTCCGGTACAAGTCATATCGCCAACAGTACGGTAACGTACCACCCGTTTTTGTACTTCTTCATTTGGTCTTATGGTAATGAATTCAGAAGCGTATAGCAACATTCCATCACGTTCAACAATATCACGAACGTGAGAGAAATAAATTGTTGGTATTTCTAATTTTTCTAATTGAATGTATTGCCACACATCCATTTCTGTCCAGTTGCTTAATGGGAATACTCGGAAGTGCTCGCCTACATTTTTTCTTCCGTTTAATAAATTCCATAATTCAGGTCGTTGATTTTTTGGATCCCACTGGCCGAAGTCATCACGATGTGAAAAGAAACGTTCTTTAGCACGTGCTTTTTCTTCATCCCTACGTGCTCCGCCTAATGCAGCATCAATTTTTAATTCTTCCAATGCATCTAACAAAGTGACTGTCTGCAATACATTACGGCTTGCATTCGGACCTTTCTCTTCTTTAGCACGCCCTTTATTAATTGAATCCTGAACATAACGAACTAGTAATTGCGCACCAATTCTTTCCACCATCTCATCACGGAAAGTAAGTGTCTCCGGAAAGTTATGTCCTGTATCAACGTGTAATAGTGGAAAGGGAATGCGTGCGGGATAAAATGCTTTTTGTGCAAGATGTGTCATCACGATGGAATCTTTTCCACCTGAAAACAACAATGCCGGGCGATCAAATTGAGAAGCTGTTTCGCGAATGATATAAATGGCTTCTGCTTCTAATTCTCTTAAATGATTTAAATGATAAAGAATCATATATAATTTATTTTTTAATTCTGTTTAACGTAAAATCTAAAATTTGGTTCACACAATTTTCTAAAGAGTGCTGTGCAGTATGTACAACTATTTCCGGGTTTAATGGAATTTCAAAAGCTGAGCTAATACCTGTAAAATTAGGAATTTCACCCTTGCGTGCCTTCTGGTATAAGCCTTTTACATCGCGGCTTTCGCAAACTTCGATGGGACACTCTACAAACACTTCGATAAATTCGTTTTCTTCAATCAATGCACGCACTGAATTTCTGTCCTCAACAAATGGAGAGATAAATGCGGTAATAACAATTATGCCAGCATCCACAAACAACTTTGCCACTTCACCTATGCGCCTGATGTTTTCTTTTCTTCCCTCATCAGTAAAATCAATATTCTTATTCAAACCATGGCGGATATTGTCGCCATCCAGTAAATAAGTTTTATATCCTTTCTGAAATAATTCCTGTTCCAAACAGTCAGCAATTGTTGATTTACCGGATCCACTCAAGCCGGTAAGCCAGATAATAACGGGCCGCTGGTTCAATAGCTGAATGCGATCATTCTTACTGATCTTGTAGTCTTGTTTTACAATATTGGTTGACTGCATTTATTTATCCTGATAATTAAAGCGCAAAGCTAACATTCGTTTTTTTACGAGGGAAGTTTAAATAAAGTTGTGTGGTTTATAAAATTAATTTAAAAATTAAATTTCACTGCATGAATTGGTTAAAAACAATGCTTATCTGATTTGATTAGTCACAGGATTTTTTGTTGCTGATTCCGCTCCATCACCACCCGGTCTTTTTTATAAACTGCAGGTACACCCATATAAATTTTATAAGGTTCAAGATTATGCGTTGCAACAGAACCGGCACCGAGAATGCTGTGTGATTTGCAGGTAACACCCGGACAAACGATAGATTGTGCTCCAATAAAAACACCTTCTTCAATTCTTATCGGACCTGTTATAGTTTCAAACTCCACACTCTTATAATTGTGATTGCCGGTTAAAAGCAAAGCGCCTTGTGCAATATTTACATTGTCACCAATATTTACCTGATCAATATTATAAATCCATGCTTTTTCTCCAATCCACACATGATTGCCGATTGTTAACCGCCACGGAAATTTAATGTTTACATTCGGCTTACTCATTACCAAACCTTTACCAACCTTAGCACCAAACCAGCGAAGTATGGTTGCTCTTATTTTACTTGAAGGACAAAACGGGCTGATGAAAAACAGAATGCTGCACAGGTGCCATAAACCATATTTAAACCAGGAAGCACCAATATCAAATTCAGATGAATTGAAACGGGAAAGATCAACTTTTGCCTGTTGCTCACTCATTAATAGAAATTTTTAAAAGATTAAAATTTGCACAAGCGATAAAATTAATCAGTTACATAAAAAATGTAGCATAAGCACGTTTGAAATACTGCTTTATTTTTTTCAATGGCTTTAATAATGTGGTTGCAATGCTGGGTTTAATTCCATTTAATTTCCATGCGAGCTTGTCTTCAAGATTTGCTTTTATTTTAACAAATATGCTCACGTTGCTCACGCCACCCATCCGCATTTTAACAATGGTATCTTTTAAATAAGCGATTTTAATTCCGTGCTTATGAATCAATCGCAGCATCAACTCATAGTCAGCTGAAAGTTTAAGTCCGGTATTAAATCCACCAAATTTTTCATACACTTCTTTTTTCACAAAGAAAGTAGGATGGGGAGGCATCCATCCTTTCAGAAATGCTCCTGCTTCATATTCGCCCGATTCCCACACACGCATGGGTTTATTAATGTCTTTACGGTTTACAAAAACAAGATCCGCATAAACACCTTCAAGGTTTGCATCTTCCTTAAATTTCTGAACCACTTTGCTGATCACCTGATCGTGTGCATATAAATCATCGCTGTGCAGCATCCCGATTATATCACCAGTGGCATGTGCAATGCCTTTGTTTAATGCATCATAAAGTCCTTTGTCTTTTTCCGAAACAATTTTTGAAATTTTGTTTTGAAATTTATCTACAATTTCCAGTGTCCGGTCTTTAGATTTACCATCAATGATTAAATATTCAATATCAGGATAGTCCTGAGATACCACTGTTTTAATGGTATCTTCCACTGTTTGTGCGCTGTTGTAAGTAATTGTAATTATGGAAACTTTCATGTGTAAATAATCGTTTTGCTGCAGCAGTTTCTTTATACGTCTTTAAGCCTGTAAAGTTGCAGTGTGTAAAGATATAGGTTACTTATGCAAACAATCGTTTGTTGTCTTCTATCAGCTGTGGATTATTAATTACTCTTTCAGCAAAATTAAAAGCGGCTCTGCTCCATTCATTAAAAGTTACCTCATCCATTTCGCAACAGGTTTTTAATGTTTCTACTAATGCAGGTTCATCATCAAGCGGAATATCCCAACCGGCTTTCACTGCTGTAAGGTTTCTCCATGGTGTTTGATCAGTGATAACTGCCACACAACCTGCTGCCATGCTTTCAATAATAGAGTGACAAAAATTTTCGTGGTAGGTCTGCAATAAAACAAAATGATAGCTTTCAAGCACTTTTATCGCCTCGCTGTTTGCTATAGCGCCCTTATAATTTATTTTAATGTGAGGAGGAATTTTTGTGATGGCAAGCTTGCACTTTTCCCAATAGGAAACATCATCAATCGGTCCATAGATATCAAACTCCACCTGATAAGTGTCGGGTAATTTTAAAATTGTATGTATGCTTGCAAGTAAATTTTTGATGGGCGAGATGCGTGATAAATAAACAAAGCGCACTTTACCTACTTCTTTCTTCCGGTCAAATGAAGGACAGGATTTTAAGGCAGTAAGATTGGTGGCAACAGAAACTTTTTGATGCTTGCCGAAGTTCAAAGCAATTTCTTTGGCTTCTATTTCAGTGGAGGCATGCCAGTTAACATTTTTATATAAACCTATTAACCGTGCAGTCATTAAAAATAATTTTTTCTTGCCTGATTTAATATCTAAAGCTCCTTTGCCTAACATGCCACGACAGGCTAAAATTATTTTGCGTGAGGGCAAAAAATATTTTCTGATTATCAGCGGATACATGGTAAAGAAAACAGAGAATAAGCTATTGAGATAAAATACATCAGCCTGTTCCTGCAGCATAATTTTTTTCAGTGTGCTGAATTTTCTGCCTTGCTTGGAGAAATAATAAACCCGTGTGCCATCAGCCAGTGTGTTCCATTCATCACTTTTTACATCCGTATAAGGAGTGGTTTCACTTTCATCAGTATCACCAGTAACGATTACAAAATCAAAATCTTGTTTTAACCTTAAAACCATGTTTGCAACTGATTGAATCGGTCCACCTGCCTTATAACCGGGAAGGTACCAGTCAATTAAGACTACAATTTTTTTTCTACGTTTTTCGCTCATTATTCTACAACCCTGTTTTTTTCCATCCAGTCTTCAAGCACAATACATAACCACATATCTAACCAGCGGATGCTCTTATCACCCTGCAAAAATTTCATCCATTGATGCTGCAAATGGTTTCCATTAATAAATGTTCTTTTTGATAATTGATTGATACGCTCTTCACAAAAATCACGCAATTCGTTTTTCAGCCATACTTCCCAGGGAAATACGAACCCCATTTTTTTCCGGTGAACAATTTCGTCAGGCAACAAACCCTTGAGGCTATCCACCAATAATTTTTTTGGATAGATGGGTTTCTTATACTGATCTGGAATTCCTAAAACATATTCCACTAACTTATAATCTAAAAACGGAACACGCACTTCCAAAGCAACAGCCATACTCATCTGATCAGTATCACGTAATAATACATTTTGCATGTAAGTGGTAATCTCGGCAATGCTCACCTGGCTGAGTAATGGAAGCGATGATGCCTTACCATTTAATTCTGTTTTTAAAATCCGTTGAATCTGGTCAGCAGGTAATTTTTTCAGATTAAGCAATGCTGCAAGCGCAGAAGGATTCCCTACCTGGCGAAAAACAGGAAATGAATTTGCAAGATCAACATTCTCCAATTCTAAAAACTGTTTTAATTTATTGGATGCGATACCGGGTTTGGCAGCTGCGAGTGCAACACCAGCCAGCTTTCTGATTGCTTCAGGTGTTCTCCACAGCCACTCTTTATCTTTTAATTTTAAATAACGGTTGAACACCGGATAGCCTGCAAACAATTCATCACCACCTAAACCTGACAAGGCCATTGTTATTCCATTCTCACGTGTGATGCGTGATACGATGAAAGAATTTGGTCCGTCACCACTGGGGTGATCCAATGCATTTAACGCATGAGGCAAATCATCTAAAAAATCTTTAGGGCTAAGATGAAACTCGTGATGGTCAGTTTTAAATTTATCTGCAATAACACGTGCATATTGTGCTTCGCTGAATTCTTTCTCGCCAAAAACAATGGTAAAAGTTTTTACCGGTTGCTGTTGCACTTCACTCATCAAACCCACCACTGCACTTGAATCAATTCCTCCTGAAAGAAATGCACCGAAGGGAACATCACTTATCAACCTTCTTTTCACAGATGCTTTCAACAACTCATACACCTCATCACACACTTCATTGTATGATTTGTTTTTTGCATCCTCTGTAAAATTTTTCTGCGGGCTCCAGTATTGCTGAATTTTCACGCCCTCTTTATTGATAAGAATATGATGACCGGGCATCAGCATCTGCACACCTTCAATTAATGTTTGCGGAGCATGAACAGTTTGATAAGTGAAATAATCAGCCAGTGCGTGTTGGTTTATTTTTCGTGGAACCAATCCTGTTGCAAGCAATGCACGAACTTCAGAAGCAAACAGAAAAACATTATCTTTTTGATAATAATAGAGTGGCTTAATGCCTAAACGATCGCGTGCAATAAATAACTCTTCTTTCTTTTTATCCCATATTGCAAATGCAAACATTCCGTTGAACTGATGTACACAATCCGCTCCCCATTTTTTATAAGATGCAAGTATAACTTCCGAATCACTTTTAGTTTTAAAGGGGTAATCATTAATCAAAGGCTGTACCTCAAGAAAATTATAAATCTCACCATTGAAAATTAATTCAAGTTGCTGCGAAGCATCCTGCATCGGCTGATGACCTGCCGGACTTAAGTCAATAATGGCAAGCCTGCGATGACCGAGTGCAACTTTATCATCCACATAAAAACCATCATCATCAGGTCCGCGATGTGCAATGCAATCATTCATCTTCTGAACCATTGGTGTTGATTCAGCTTTATTCAATCCGTAAATTCCGCAGATGCCACACATGATTTTTTAATTCTTATTCACCAGGTTCATAATGTTACTGCTCCATGTTTCGGGAGTAATTTGCCGGGAGAGCTCAACGCTGCGCTCTCCCATTTCAAACAATGCTTTGTTATCCAATGCAATAATTTTTTTCATTGCATCCCCAATGGACGACACCTCTTTTGGCTTTGTGTAATAGCCATTATACGCTTCGCGGAGAAAAGTGGTTGCAGCGCTGGTAGTTGTACTGCACACTAACGGAAAACCTGCTGCAGCAAACTCATGCACTACTACACCCCAATGCTCATAGTACGTTGGAAAAATAAATACACCTGTTTGTTCAATAAATTTATTTAAGTCTTTGGGCTGCACAAAACCAAAGTTCTTAATCTTTTCATGTTTGGGAAATTCAGCATCAAAATCGCCTTTGCCAAGGCACCATAACTCCCATTCATTAGGCTGCTCATTCTGCAGTTGTATAAATGCTTTCCACAATTCGCGCACTCCTTTTAGCTCTGCATATCTTCCCACATATATAAACCGTTTTGGAAATTGTTTTTGCTTTGCTTCGCGATGCTGCAAGTAATAATTATGAAACAAATCGTAATCGGCAGAATACACTCCCATTAATAATCGCTTGCCTTTGAACCCAAGCTTTCTTGCATAAAAAGCATTGGGCTCACCCGGCACCCAGCAATGCGTAAATACGCGTGGCAGATATAATGGTCCGAGCACTGATGCCAGTTTTTGCCTCGCAGTACCCAGCCACGGCATATCGGAAGTGAGAACAACAGGGATATTTTTAAAACTTTTGCTTACTGCTATGTAATCTTTATCCATCCAGCCACCGGTGTAAATAAAATCAGGATTAATTTCTTTTGCCAAAGCAATTATCTGAGTACGGTTATAATTTTTCCGTTCATAATATTTTACATGATCGTTGAACTTAAATTCAAATGGTGCAACAGGATTGAGCGGATACCTTACGATATGAATATCCACATCATAAAGCATTGACAGCTTATCAATACATGCGAGGAAATAACCTGCCAGTTCATTGTAAAGGAACAAGAGCTTCTTTCGCTGGGACTTCATTCTTTTTATAAAGTAAAAGAGTTATTATTAAAAGTAAAATTATGGTGAAGGGACTTAATGAAGATGCAGCCCATGATTCGAAGCTTATGGTAAACATGATTGCAAACATGGCAGGAATAGCGAGATAATTTGTTGCTGCTGCCTTAAAAAATATCCGTAAGTAGGCACCTACAAAAAGAATCAAACCAATTAAACCGGTATTCATCCATATAGTAAGATAGCTGTTATGCACACCACCCTGATGACCTAATGTGGATAGATATTCTTTATGCAAATCGAAATAATATTTATCATAACCAAAACCTTTGCCAAGGAAAAAATTTCTTTGAATCTCCTGCCATGCAAAATTCCATGCTACCAGTCTTCCTGATCCATCATCAAGGTGATCAACACGAAAAAATTCGCCCAGTCCAAGTGAATCAATAATGTAAACTATGTTTTCATTTATAAATTGAAAAACTATTGCAACCACTATCACTATAATAAATCCATATAAATAGGAAATTTTATAGAAGCGTATAAAAAATAAAAAGATCATGATGGATAAGATGCAGTTACGCGAGCTGGATAGGATTACCGATAGCAGGATGACCGCATAAATAAAATATAATTCCCTTTTTGTAAAAATTTCAGGGTAATGATATTTGATTACTGTAATTAAGATGGTTAACAAAGTGCACATGATGCCTACACCGTTTGGGTTGCCAAATAAACCGTTATAGCGCATGCCCACATATACAAAATCATGAAAAGGAAATATCATGAGCAGACCAATGAATAAATAAGTGATGCAAAAGCCAATGAGGTTTCTTAAGAACTGTTCGCCATGTGCATACAATTCTCTAACAAAATAATTTGGAATTACTATTAACAACAAGGCATAAGAAACGGTTCTTTCAATTGAGTTTACCGGATTCGGGTTTTTGGAAACTACAAAGAATGCCGTGACTAAAAACAAGATAAAAGGAATGAACAATTTGCTTTTTACAGGGAACTGTTTAGTGTCGAAAAAGAAAAAAATGGAAAGCAAAATCATTGCAATGTCGCGTGTTCCATTGCCAATGTCGAACAAAAGATGTTGCCTGCTGTCTGACATGAAAAGGATGAATGCAAAGGCAATAATCATTTCAGTGAAGCGGTTCTTTCTTTTTAAAATAATAAAGCTGAGAGGAACCAGCAGGTAAAAAGATTCTTTTATCAGCTGTCCCATGATTACCCAGAATACCAAGAGTATTACCAGCTGTCCGTTATTTTTAATAAACGCAATCATGCACGATGATTAAAAGTATCAAATAATGCGGCATGCTTTTCAGCCACCACCCGCCAGGTAAAATTAGCCATCAGCTTTTGATAGGAATTTTCGGAAAGCTTTGAACGGTCAGCAGCATGGAGTTGAAAAAAACTCTGGATGGCGCATTTTAATGCACGCACATTGTTGCTTTCAATCAGGTAGCCGTTATTCTGATTCACTAATTCAGCAGTTGCTCCTGTATCGCTCACAATCACAGGCATTGCATTAGCCATTGCTTCTAACACCACTGTGGGCATGCCCTCAAACAAAGTAGGAAAAACAAAGAGATCATTTTCGCGATAGAGCTGCTGAAGGTAATCATCAGCGGCAAAGCCAATAAAATTTACATTGGGAAACGAATATTGTTTGGTGTAGGCATCATACAATGGACCTTTACCTACAATGTTAAACTGCAGCTTCTTCTGATACCCTTCGTTGTTTAGCTGCCTTACTGCTTCCAATAAAATATTTATTCCTTTATTAAAAGCAAAGCGACCTACATACAAGAGTTGAATTTTGTCATCCTTAAAATTGCGTTTGATATAATTACATGGGTTAACCGCATTGGGCAACACCACAATCTTATCACGCGAACCGGGAATTTCTTTTTTAAGTATATCCGTTAACCTGCCTCCTAACGATACCACCTTTGCCGCATGTTTAAACAGATAGCGTTCAATTTTACGGAAGGGTGCAGTTATTAATTTTTCTTTTACAGTCAATGTCTGAAAAGGTTCTAACCCATGGGGATTAATAATTACGCGGTTACCAATTTTTTTTATTCCATACCACAATGCAAATCCCTGGGCATAAATAACAGCATGAGGATATGACTGCAATTGCTCAAATACTTTTTTTGAATACTGATAACACCAGTAAATATAATTTCCGTTAACGGGAAAATTCAAAGCAATCTCCTTAACATTAAGTTCAGGACTGAAAACTTTTTTATCATGTGGATGAATGACAATGATCTCATACTTATTGAGGCGCGACAACTCTTCGATAAGTAATGCTGAATGGCGCTGCATCCCTCCAACAGCATGCGGAAAAATGCCATCGGTACAAAAAACTACTTGCTTTGATCCTGCCATTCTTCCACTAAAGTTTTTATACCCTGGTCAATATTAACCAATGGCTGCCAGCCAATACTTTTTAATTTACTTACATCGGCAAGCAAATGCATGCGCTCTACTTTACGCACACGTGCAGGATCCACTTCTATTTCTATTTTCTCACCTATCTGGCGGGAGAAAGAATCTACTATATCCGTAACGGAATATTCGATGCCCCTGCCCAGGTTGTAAGTATGAATGCCGGAGGTAACTTTATTTATCAATACATGCACGGCATTTGCCATATCAGAGGTGTGAATGAAATCTCTTTTAGGAGTGAGATTACCCAATTGAATTTTGCGCATTCCGCCATTCACCTGCTTTTGTATTTCAGGAATTAAATGCGCGTTGGTTTCATTAGGGCCAAAGGCATTGAAGAAACGGCAAACGATGGTGGGGATACCTGACTGGAGGTGAAACTCATTGCATAAATGCTCGCCCACTAATTTGCTTAATCCGTAAATATCCATCGGACCTGTGGGATGAGTTTCACTTACTGCCCCATCATAAATGGGATAAACGGCAGCGGTGGAGGCGAAGAAAAATTGTTTTACCTTATTGCGTTTGGCCGCTTCAAGGATATTTGTGGTGCCAAGGATGTTAACATTGCTTGATTCATAAGGATGCTGATTGCAATAGGGGATAAAATGTATGGCAGCAAGGTGAATGATAATCTCCGGCTGTATGGAGTCAATTATTTTGTCTACCTCCGGTTTATTTAAAATATCTGTTTGATAAAAATGATCATCATCCAGATTAATAAACTTCCTGTTGCCAAAGGATATGTTATCAATAACAAAGATTTCTTTTCCCTCGCGCTGCAGCTTGTCAATAACTGCTGACCCTATAAAACCGGCCCCCCCGGTAACTAAAATTTTTTGCATTTATTTTTATTTATGAATGTGGATATACGTGGAGTATTAAAAATTGTTTTGTTTTTTTTCCGGATATTTTTAAAAACCTGATAAGCTGGTAATACAGAGAGTGATGTGCATTAAAAATGTGTGATTGCGATGCGATGCTGAATGAAATATATGGGGGCAAAATTAAGATAAACGTAGAAAGGGCGTAATGAAATTGGAATTGAAGAGGCGGGTGGGAAGTCGCGGGATTTTTTGGGGAGAAAATATACCAATAACAAGAATAACTCCTTTCATTCCCGTTGGTGTTCCCGGGTTCGACAACCCTTGTTGGTTTTTTTCACCAACAAGGTAATAACAGCAGTTCAAACTACCTCCATTGCTTCAACTCTAAAACAGTTGCCGTAAAAAATTGTATTTTCTCAGTATCTTGCAGAGGGTAAATTTATCAGAAAACTTGTTGGTGAAAAAAACCAACAAGGGGTTTCTCGGAGAGAACACCAACGGTGAAGAAAGAAACGCCTCCTCCAAACCAATGATGATCCGGATATAATCATGAAAATTTGGTATTCTATATTTAATATCAACGCGTATACTGGCAACGATCCCGCTTTTTACCGAAGTGAGGATTTTGTCTGGGCTGAAGCCATTGAGAATAACTGGTTAGAAATTAAAAGCGAACTGGACGCTCATTTATTATCAAATCCCCAATTGATTCCGGGTATTAAAAAGCAAATGGTGAATTACCATGGTTCGTGGAAGACAATGCCTCTTATGACCTGGGGTTTAGAATTTCATAAAAACATTTGTAATTTCCCTGTGACAACAGAAGTTTTAAAACAGATTCCCGGACTTGTATCTGGCTCCTTTAATTTGTTGGAAAAAAAATCTGAAATTAAACACCATTTTGGTGAAACCAATGCAAGTGTAAGAGTGCATCTGGGCTTATGTATTCCTGATAACCTGCCCAATGTTGGATTTAAAGTAAATGGGGTTTCCCGCTCGTGGGAAGAAGGAAAAGTCCTGATATTTTGCGATGGATATGAGCATTCAGGATGGAATCATTCTAATCAAGACCGCTATATTTTACTATTAGATATAATCAGGCCTGAATTCATGAAGAAAAAGAGATTGATTTGCGGAAATGTATTAGCTACATTATCTCTTCAACCCGTGATGAGTAGATCTACCTTTTGGTTTTACATAATATTTATCCCTTTATCTATACTTCATTTTTTTGCAAAGATTTCAGCTGTCATTCTTACACCTTTGTATAATTTCTTTAGTAGATATAAGAGGAAGAAATATTTTATTAACTGATAATGCTAATGCAAGTTTTCCATTTTTTGTTTTTATTTGACTAATGAAAGGAACAACTGTTTTAATAACCCTGACATGTTTATTTCAAGCTGTAATAATTCTGATAACAAGTTAATGACAACTCAAAGTTTAACCAACAATGAAACTAAACCAGGCAGCAGTGGTTATGCCAAGGTTAACGGACTTAAAATGTATTATGAAATTCACGGTGCAGGCAACCCGTTGGTTTTAATTCATGGCGGAGGTTCTACCATTGAGACAACTTTTGGACGGGTGTTAACTGAGATTGCAAAAAAGCACAAAGTGATTGCGGTAGAGATGCAGGCACACGGACATACAGCAGATATTGACCGACCATTAAGTTTTGAGCAGGATGCAGATGACATTGCAGCATTGTTGAAGCAACTCAACATTGACAAAGCGAATGTTTTTGGTTTTAGCAATGGAGCAAGCACCACTCTTCAGTTTGCTATCCGGCACGCGGAAATGACAAATAAAATTATTGTGGCATCAACGTTTTACAAAAGAGCGGGTGCTTCTGCGGGGTTTTGGAAAATGATGGATAAACCAACTTTTGAGGGAATGCCGCAACAATTGAAAGATGCTTTTCTGAAAATTAATCCTGACACCAATGCGCTTTACAAAATGTACGAGAGAGATGTAGCAAGGATGCAATCATTCCCTGATATTACTGATGAACAAATGAAATCTATCAAAGCACCTGCATTTATAATTGCTGGCGACAGGGATGTCACCACTGCAGAACATGCAGTTGAAATGCACAACTTGCTTTCCAATTCACGTCTTGCAATTATTCCTGGCGGACACGGTGAATATATCGGTGAGAAAACAACACCCCAAGACAGTAGTTTGATTGCAGCAACTGTTTCAATGGTCAACAAGTTTTTAAGTGATGGAATAGGGAAGTAGTGTTATGCTTTTACTTTTTGTTCTCTCCTTTATTTCATCATCTCCAATAACCGTACATACTGCTGATGGTTGGCTTCTTTGGTGAAATATTGAAGAGCCAATTGTATCATGCGGTTTTTTTCTTCGATACCGGGTTTATGAATAGAAGGAGTGATGCCGTTGAGGTTGATTCCACAACGATGGGTTTCTACAAAAGCAGAATAATCTCCAAGGTTTGGAGAAATTACAACGGGTAAACCGGAGGAGAGATATTCAGCAAACTTGGTGGGCGCTGCCACCTGGTTAGTTACTGTTTGTTCACGGATGAGAATACCGTAATCACAGCCAGCAAGAATTTTTGTTACTTCGTGATGAGCCACCCATTTTTGAAAAACCTGCTGAGGAAAATTTTTCTTTAACAGATTGATGTTTTCTTCTTCCTGTGCAAGAAAGATAATTTTGAAATGAGGATCGGCACTTAATAAAGGAGCAATAAATGATTCTAAAGTTTTAAAGCTCTGCCATCCTGCTGTTGATCCTGAATAAGCAAACACAATATCATCTTTATGAAAATCGCTATTTGTATTATCGCTGTTTGCAGCAGGTAAATTATTTTGTAAAACGAAAGTGGAGTTAACGGTGCAGGGAATTACTACATGAGATGCAGATGAGTATCCGTAATTTTTTATCCAGTAGTTAACTAACTGACTGGTGACCGCGATGCGGAAATCAGAATCGTTAACGGCTTTTTTTTCTAACCTGTCAATGCTTTTCTTCCATTGATCTACCACATTCACATCATACTCTTTCCATTCAGCGGCAATGGCACCACGTCCGTCAAAGCAAACTTTTTTTGTTAAGCCGAACTTGCGTATCCACAAAGCCATATTGGTGGCAATCACATTGCGGGCAATAATATTACGGCTGCGCATAAAGAGCAGGACAAAGAACAAGCTGATGACATTCAATTGCCAGTAAGTTGCTTTCGGCAGCATGGGCAACACGATAGCTCCGGGCATTTCATTCAGAATTTTTAATTTATTTTTTTTGAATTCATGCAATGAAATAAATGCTACCAGCTTTATTTTACCACCCTGTAGATTAAGGTATTTAATAACATCAATTACCTGGCTTGAATAAACCCCTGTGGGAGGTTCGGCATACGTTAAATAAATCATATTGCTATTTACGCAAAGGGTATGAAATGGTTATTCATTAAAAATAATTAATGCATGTGTTTAGCAGGACGGCTTATCCAATCCCACATTTTCTGCGCCATCTCAAAACCAAAAATGCGGTAAACGTTCAGATATTTTGCTGAGAGCGCATTGGTAATTCCCGGTGATCCAACGGGCTTAATGTATTCATCGTGCAATTTGATGGCTCCTGCAGCATCATAGAAATAATAAATGCGGAGCGCTGACAACAACACGTTGACAAAGGTTTGTGTTTGTGAAGGAGTGAGCTTACCTGAATTTTTTAAATGCTCATAAATGCGGATTCGTAAATCAATATACCGTTTCCATTTGGCATCAGGATTTGTTTTTGAAATGGAACCTGAAGCACGTTCACGATTACGGCATGCTATGATGGTATCAAAATAAACTGTTGCATTGGCTTTCAGCATCCTGAACATAAGCTCATACTCCTGGCTGCTTTGCATGTCCTCAGCCCATCCTTGTATCTCCAGCACTTTTGATCGTTTGAAAAGATTAGGCGAGGTGACACCCAGCACTGCATTCATCAAAGCACTCCACGGATCCTGTTCGTAATAAATAAAATTAATTTTTGATCCGTTAATATATTCTTTCACCGTTGCACTTACTAAAATGTCAGGTTTCTCCTCTAAATTATTAAGAATTTCCACCTGGTGCTTCAGCTTGAATGGAAGCATGAGATCATCCGCATCAAAAAAATTGAGATACTCACTCTGCGCCATCACCAATCCGCGGTTTCTACTGTAAGTAGCACCTCTCTTACCATCATTTACGAGAATATGTAACTTTTCAGGATAAAGTGTTTTATAAGTATTGAGTATTTCGAGTGTGCGGTCAGTGGAACCATCATCAATACAAATCACTTCTGATGGAAGCAACTCCTGAGCAAATACAGCTTTAAGACATTCGCCAATATAATCTTCTACATTATTACAGGGAATTATAACAGAGACCTCCACATTGGAAACTGACTTGGGATTACTGATTTTTTTAAGTGCCTGCGGATTTATCTTTTCCACAATTTTCAGAAAATCTGTTTCCACCTCATGTTCTGAATAAATGGAATCAAGAAATTTTTTATACATGTCAAGGTTATGTTTGCTCAACATTTTGGGATGAGAAACAAACTGCAGGTAGCCATGTTTTTTAAAATATTTAAGATAGGTACCCAGTTTTGCAACGCTTAATAATTCGAGCGCAGCCACTTCAGTGTTTTTGGCAGTACCGTTTTTGTAATTTGCTTTTGGTTTAACGGTGGTGTCATTTACCGGGCGCTGACCATCGCCTCTTGCAAAAGTGTGATCTTTCAATATCCTGTGAAGATACATTTGATGAACACGATGAAGTTTGGTTATGTGATCAGGTATCTCCAGCACAGAGCAGGTGATTTCAGTAAATTTTCCATCCCGTGCTTCTTCAATCACATCATCTTCAAATTTGTAAATTAATTTTTGTGGTGTTTTTGTAAAATCAAAATATTGAGCATTGGAAAACTGAAAAAGTCCGGGCATCACTGTAAAATCATATTGAATACCATACTTCTCAAAGAAAGGTTTATAATCTTTGAAAGGCTGCAGACTCCAGCCACCTGCACGGTAAGCATTGATTTTATAATCAGGATTGATGGGGAAAATAATTTCTCTTAATATCTCAAACGAAGTTGCAAATAAAAGTTCACGGTCTTCATTGCTTATGTTATGAAAGCGGTAGCGTTCAATATTATTCAGCTGCCACTGATTGGTTTCGGGAAAATATTTTGCGTCAAGCCAGTGTGCATGTATGTGAGGAAAAATATAATGACCTCTGCGGATAAGATCCTGTAGCTGCATCTTAATATTTTCATAATCTTTTCTGCAGGCATCATATTGCGTAATATTTTTTCGCAGCATATACAGGTAAGCTGTATCCACAAAAAAGATGGCTTTGGCTTTATAAGCATCGAGCACTTCCATTAGTTCATTCGTACAGTCAATCATGCACTCCTGTGGCACACCGCTTCTCTTGCCAAGAAAGAGTTCGTAGTCAAAAGTGTTGAGCAAATATTTAGTCACGCGTAGTATTTATTGATTCACAAAATTAGTAATGTATCAGGATTGCTTTTGAGCAATTAACAAAAACCCGTTTTTAAATGTTCTGGTTCCGTTACCATAATCTGTTTTATCATAAGCTACCACAGGGCGTGCATCAAAACCATGGTGATGAGCAACAACTTTGAAATATTGTTTTGCTTTTTTATCAATTTCAGCAGGTGAGTATTCGATGTAATAAATGTCAGGATGCAACAGCGATTTATAATTGAGTGCATGAGGATAATGCAAAAAGAAAATTCCTCCGGGCAATAACAGGTTATTCACCCTTTTAAAAAAACTATCCAATTTGCCGGGTGGTATAAACTCAAGTACGCTGATGGAATAAATAAATTTGAATTTGGTATTGAATGAATGTTTGATAAAATCATCAAAAATAAAAACAGCAGACGGAAGATTTATTTTTCCTGCTTCAATCATGTCTTTGTTTAGATCAATTCCATACGCTTTATATTTATCAGTAAAGTGTTTTAAGTAAGC
>JANLUX010000345.1:0-3317 GCA_031363705.1 Bacteroidota bacterium | reverse complement strand
TCCAACCACTATGAACACTGATACAACAGGTGATGGAATCGGTGAAAAAATTGAAAGTAATTCTGGTGATGTTACAGTTACCATTGATAACAACAATATATGCCATGTTGCATTTAGTCACATGTTTATAGATGAAGACTCTGGAGCAACAAATGTGAGTTTCCATCCGGATGATAATACAGGACTTTACTATTGGCATGAAGGAATGTCAGCTCCGGTAATTATTGTTGCGGCAGAAGACTTTAACGGAAATGGAATGATTGATATCCCCACAATGGGTTTCGGTAATTACAATCTTGGCTTTATCGGGCAACCATCAATTGGTATAGATGCAACCAACGCCATTTTTATGACTTATTCTGCAATTGACGAGCGAGCTGATACCACCACTCATCATATGGCAATGAGACATGTATTTGTAATCGGATCATTCAATGGTGGAAATACCTGGACTAATCCATTTACATTAAATCCATCTCCATGGGGTGATTTTCAGGAGGGTGTATGGCCCAGTATGGCTACAGCAGTAGATAATTCAATACATATTGTTTACCAACGCGATTTGGTACCCGGATACTCCTTGTCCGGTGTTGCTTCTGATATCGTGTATGTCAGTCTGCAAATTCCAATGGCAATAAAAGAAAATATTTTATCTGATTTCAGTATATCAAATTATCCAAACCCTGCAAAAGATTTTACAACTATTAGTTTATCAATCGCCAAAACAAGTAATGTAAGAATAGAAATAACCAATGTATTGGGTGAGATAAAAAATGTTATTAATAAAACCGCACTTGTAAAAGGTAATTATAACATACCATTAAATGTATCGCATCTTGAATCCGGAATTTATTTTTATACTGTCAGTGATGGTGAAAGATCAGTAAGCCGTAAAATGATTGTGGAGTAATTCTCACGATAATATAAGATCAGGTTACTCAACCCTTCAAGGTTTTAAAAACCTTGAAGGGTTCGTTTCCCTACTCACTATTAAATCTCACATCTCATACCTGAAAATCGGTTCCAGGTCTTCCACTTCATTCACCAAACAATTCAGATCAGTGATGATTCCGTTATTAAATCCATAAACCCATCCGTGGATAGCAATGCTTCGGTGTTTCCATGCACGTTGTATGATGGCGGTTTTTGCAAGGTTATGTACCTGTTCAATCACATTCAATTCAACCAGGCGGTTACCACGTTGTTCTTTGTCTGCAATAGTTTCCAATTCATCGCGATGCTTTTCATATACTTCCTTGATATTACTCAGCCATGCATTTACAAAACCCAAATCCTTATTTTCCATCGCGGCAAGCACACCACCGCAACCATAATGCCCGCAGACAATGATGTGTTTAACACGTAATACTTCCACAGCAAAATAAAGTACGCTCAGCAAGTTGATATCAGTTTGAAAAACAATGTTGGCAACATTACGGTGCACAAATATTTCTCCGGATTTAGTACCTGTTATTTCATTGGCCGGCACACGGCTATCCGAACAGCCAATCCATAAATACTGAGGTTCCTGTCCCTTGGTCAGATTTTTAAAGAAATCAGGATCGGTAACGAGTTTTTCTTCGCTCCATTCGCGGTTACCTTTTAGCAGTCGCTCATAACTTTTGTCATCCATTGTTTATTGGGTTGTTAATACCGTGCTAAAATAGGCAAAACAGTTTTTCTGATTTATCTGTAACCAAATATTATAGCTCACGTATAATAACACGTTATGCTGAATCATATCAATAACTAATCGTATGAAAAGAAAAATATTAATAGTGGACAGCGAATTAAGCATTCGCATGATGCTTGAAAATTTCCTGAGTGATGACTATGATGTAACAACTGTTGAAAATGGTTTTGAGGCAATAAGCTGGCTTCAGCATGGTAATCGCGCTGATCTTTTATTGGTTGACACTGATATGTCAATGATCAACGGCTATGAGTTTAAGCAAAGCATTAAAAAACAAAAAGGAATGGCGTCAGTGCCGGTAATCATGTTTTCAGCAGAAAATAAAAACAGAATGAATACAACTCCCGCTCAGCAGCCAATTAACCAGGAAGAAATAATGACAAAAATTAATTCTGCTTTCAGAAAAGCAACTGCATAACGTCATTGCGATGAACGAAGCAATCTGTTTATAGCGGCAGATTGCTTCGTTCATCGCAATGAAAGTGTTATTTAACTTTATTTTAACTGTAAACAGAAAACTGTAAACAGCTACAGATGCTTTAATTTAGCCAACACTTTTACAGGAGTGTATGACTAAAGAACAGGCAGGCAAGCGTATTAAAGAATTAAGTCATGAGTTGGATGAACATAATTACAAGTATTATGTTCAATCTAATCCTACCATCAGCGATTATGAGTTTGATAAACTGCTCGAAGAATTAATTTCTTTAGAAAAACAATTTCCTGAATTTCTTTCTCCTCACTCCCCTAGCCAGCGTGTGGGTGGAGCCATCACAAAAGATTTTGCAACAGTAGTTCATAAGTACCCGATGATGTCGTTGGGTAATACTTATTCAGAGGAAGAGTTACGTGATTTCGATCAGCGGGTAAGAAAAATTTTATCCGATGAAAAAATTGAATATGTATGTGAATTGAAATTTGATGGAGTTGCAATTGGTCTTACTTATAAGGATGGAGAGTTGGTAAGAGCTGTTACGCGTGGTGATGGTGTGCAGGGTGATGATGTTACAGCAAATGTTAAAACAATAAGAAGCATTCCGTTAAAACTAAAGAAAGGAGATTTTCCTGCAGAGTTTGTAATACGTGGTGAGATAATTTTGCCACGCAAAGAGTTTGACAGGATGAATGCGGAACTTGCTGCACAGTTAACCGAAGATGGTTTTAGTGATGACGAAATCAACGAAAGGCTTTACCGCAATCCGCGTAATACCGCTTCCGGAACTTTAAAGCAGCAGGACTCTGCCATTGTTGCCACACGCAATCTCGATTGTTTTTTATACGCTTTATATGGTGATAATTTTTCTTTTAAAACACATTTTGAAAGTCTTGATAAAGCACGCGAGTGGGGATTTAAAGTTTCTGACAAAGTCTGCTTGTGCAGCAATCTTAAAGTAGTGATGCAATACATCAATGAATGGGAACACAAACGTGAGAAGCTTGGTTTTGAAATTGACGGTGTTGTAATTAAAGTGAATAATTACCGGCAACAACAGGAACTGGGATTTACTTCAAAAGTTCCGCGATGGGCAATTGCATATAAGTATAAAGCGGAAGCTGCTGCTACGGTTTTAAATGATATCGGATACCAGATAGGACGCACCGGAGCCATCACGCCTGTTGCACA
>JANLUX010000063.1:0-7813 GCA_031363705.1 Bacteroidota bacterium | reverse complement strand
CATAAGTAACCTTGTACAAGGGATTTATTTTTTAAAGCTCCTTAAAGGGAACTCTGTTGAAATGGGGAAGTTAATGGTGCAGTAAAAATCCACTGCAAGGTATTTATTCCTCTTGACACAGTTGGATGAACGCTCTCACTGCAAGCCTTCACAAAACGGCAGTATGATCAGACTCAATGACTGTAAGACATACCTAAACAATTGCAAGCATAACCTAAACAATTGTAAGTATAACCTAAACAACTGCAAGACATACCTAAGCAACTGTAATTTCCAATTATTTGATTGTAAGACATACCTCAACAACTGTAAGACATATCTAAACGATTGTAAGACATACTTAAACGAATATAAGACATACCTCAACGACTGTAAGTATAACCTAAACAACTGCAAGGGCACTTTTTTCTTTGTGAGGTTTTTAATTTTCTTAATTACTTTCTCTTCTCCGTACCCTGCTCCCTTCTCCTTTGGGAGAAGGGTTGGGGATGAGGCGACTATTGTTATCATATTGCCCCGCAAACTTTAAACTCTATCATACAGCAATAACCTTTATTTTTGGCGTTCTATCGGGTAAAATTCTATTGAATGCGATTTAAATTCTTATTCATTTTATTTCTTGGGTTGGTTTGCATCACTCAATCTTGTAAAACTTCAAGCAAAACAGCCGGCTCATCAGCAAGCTCTAAAACATCCGCTGCTAAAAACACTTTAAGCGAAGATCAGGACGTAAGCCAACATTATGCTTATTTCAACGCAGTGAAAGAACGGCTGCTTGGAAATAACGACAAAGCCGCTGAACTTTTTGCACAGGTACTCCGCAATGACGGACGCAACCATGCAGCCATGTATGAATTAGCCAGCATTTACAGCGAACAGAAAAAATACAATGATGCTTTATTCTTTATTAAAAGTGCAACTGAAATAACGCCAGACAATGAATGGTACCAACTTTTGCTTGCTGATACCTATGAAAAAACCAACAAGCCTGCCGAGGCTGTCTCTGTTTATCAAAAACTTATCCGTTTACATCCTGAGCGTATTGATTATTATTTCAGCTGGGCTGATGCTTTATTATTCCAGGGCAAAGCTTCAGAAGCAATAAAAGTGTATGATCAGATTGAAGAGCGCATTGGTGTTAACCGTGATATTACTCAACAAAAGGAAAGGCTTTATTTGAAATTAGGCAAAGTAGATAAGGCAGCTGAAGAAGTGGAAAAACTGATTAAATCAGATACCACCGAAATGGAAAGCTACGCCATGTTGCTTGAGCTCTATTCAGCAAATGGATTAAATGATAAAGCGCTTGAAACCATCAACCGGATGAGAGCGATTGATCCTGAAAATCCGCGTGTCACATTAGCACTTGCAGAATATTATCGTTCAACGGGCGATAAGAAACAATCGTATGAGCAATTAAAAAAAGCCTTTCAATCCACGCAGCTTCCAAGCCAGGTTAAGATTAGCATTATCGGTTCATACATTCCTTTGGTGCAGGACTCGGAAATGCTTGACCAGGCACTTGAATTAAGCAAACTGCTTGCTGAAGTGCATCCTGATGAAGCCAACACACACGCTGTACATGGTGATTTTTTATTGATGGCAAAAAAATATGAAGAAGCGCGGAATGAATACAGAACTTCGCTTCAACGTGATAATAAAAATCTACAGGCATGGATACAATTAATCAGTATTGAAGCAGAGTTGCGTGATTTTGTTTCAATGGAAAAAGAAAGTGAAGAGGCGCTCACCATTTTTCCTGATCAAAGTATAATGTACTTGTTTAACGGCACTGCAAAAATTCAAAATAACAAAAACGAAGAAGCTGCTAAAACACTTTTGAGCGGAAGCAAACTGGTGGTTGATAATAACCAACAGCTTGTTCAATTTTACAGCAACCTCGGTGATGTTTACAATAAACTGAAAAATTATCCTGAGTCAGATAAATATTTTGATAAAGCATTAACTGTGGATCCAAACGAACCCACAGTGCTCAATAATTATGCTTATTACCTGAGTGTTCGTAATGATCAATTGGATAAAGCGGAATCGATGTCAAAAAAATCGAATGAGTTAGTTCCGGGTTCTGCTTCTTATGAAGATACGTATGCATGGATATTATTTCGCCAGGCAAAATACAATGACGCTAAAATATGGTTAGAAAAAGCAATGCAAAGTGGTGGTGATAAAAACGGAACTATCCTGGAGCATTATGGCGATGTACTTTTTAAACTGGGTGATATTGACAAAGCATTAAATTTTTGGAACCAGGCTAAAATTACCGGAGATCATACAGAGTTAATTGACAAAAAAATCACTGACAAAAAGTTATATGAATAAAGCATTGTTTTTAAAGCAGGCTTTACTTGTATATAGTGTGCTTTTTACCTTCTCAGTTTATTCATGTAAAACACGCAAAGCTGCGCAGCCTGCTGCCTCGGTGGCTGATGTTAAACCCATGAAAGGTGATTCAGTTGAAAGCTTGTTAAGTAAAGTGGAGGAATATAGCTTTAAGGCAGAATGGATGAGCGCCAAAGCAAACGTAACCATTATAGACAGCAGCCAGGAAACTTCCTTTAACATCAATCTTCGCATGCGAAAGGATAGTATAATATGGATATCGGTTTCACCATTATTAGGTATTGAAGTTGCACGGGTAATGATTACACCCGATTCAATTAAAGTGCTCGACCGGTTGCACAGTAAATATCAAAGCAGCAGTTTTGAGTATATCAATAAGTTGCTGCAGATGAAAGTTAATTTTGAAATTGTGCAGGCTTTGCTTACCGGTAATTTTTTTGCTTATAAGCGCAATGAAAATAAATTTAACTCTGTGTATTTAGAAGACAAATATTATATCCTAAGCTCACTCACCAAGCATAAGTTAAAAAGAGCATTGGAAGAAAAAGATCCCAACAAACCTGTAATTCAGGATTGCTATATTAGTCCTGAGTTATACAGAGTGATAACAATGTCAGTGGAAGATCAAAAAATTAACAAGTCATTATTAAGTGATTACAGTGATTTCAGAGCCACTGATTCAGGCTCTTTTCCTTTTAAATCAACAACACATATTGCTGCCGATAAAGTTTTTGATATAAATATTGAATATACCAAAGTGCAGACCGGTGAACCGCAGGAGTTTCCTTTTACCATTCCTCCACGTTATGAAAGGATCAGGTAAGAAGATTAAAGTAAAGTCATTGCGAGGAACGAAGCAATCTCATGCTATAAAACTGATTGCTTCGTTTCTCGTAATGACGCTCATTGTTTTTTCTGCTGATATAGGTTTTGCTCAATCAAAAAAGGAATTAGAAAACCGGAAAGCGAAAATTCAAAAAGAAATTGATTTTACTAATAAGCAATTGCAGATTGTTACCAAAAACAAATCGGCAACACAGGAACAATTGCAGGCATTGCGCAAAAAAATTTCCTTACGTGAAGCATTGATCGGAACTATCAATTCTGAAATAAATTCCTTAGGTGGTGAGATTGCAAGCACTACTAAAGAAATCGGGCATCTGGAAACGGAGATGGCACGATTGAAAAGAGAGTATGCAGAGATGATTCGTTTTGCCTACAAAAATAAAAATGTGTATCAGCGAATGATGTTTGTGTTTGCTTCTGATGATTTCAACCAGGCTTATAAACGGGTAAAATATTTACAGCAATACAGTGAATACCGCGTTAAACAGGCAGTACAGATAAGCAACACGCAAACCGAACTGAGCAGTAAAAAACAAGAACTTGAAGTTCGTAAAATTGAAAAAACAAGTTTGCGTAACAGCGAACAAAAGGAAAAATCAACGCTTGAAAAAGAGAAGGGCCAACAGGACCAGATGATGAAAAATCTTTCTGTTCGTGAACAAAAATTGCGCAAAGACCTGGCTGATAAACAAGCAGCAAAACAAAAATTAGACAGGGCAATTGAATCATTAATTAAAAAAGAAATTGAAGCGGCCAGGAAAAAAGCTGTTTCCTCGGGCAAAAAAAATGTCACGAGTGCAAATGTTTTTACCAGCACTCCTGAATCGCAAAAGCTCTCATCAAGTTTCAGCAGTAACAGAGGTTTATTGCCATGGCCGGTGGAGCAAGGTTCAATCGTAAGCACCTTTGGCGAACACCCACATAAAGAATTAAAAGGCATCATCATTAAAAACAATGGTGTGGATATTCAAACGGCAAAAGGTGCCGGAGCACGAACTGTATTTGAAGGAACTGTGTCAGGTGTAATTTCCATTCCGGGTTCTAATAAAGCGCTGATTGTTCGTCATGGTGAGTTTTTAACAGTGTATTCAAATCTCACACAAGTCTTTGTTAAGACCGGTGACAAAGTAACCACCAAGCAGAAGATTGGGCAAGTGGGAAATAACAGCGATGATGATAAGGGAGAACTGCATTTAGAGATATGGAAAAATACCAGTAAAATGAATCCACAGGATTGGTTAGCGAGAAGGTAATTGTTAGCAGCAGCAGGCAGCGGCAGTAGGCAGGGAAGGCAGTTTATAATCATACAACTAATTTGATTTATAATCTTTTTGTAATTAATTTATCCACTAAGTAGAAATACCTATTGAGAGGGTTATTTCACCATGTATATTACACACATTAATAATTACTCCTTCACACTCAATAATCTTTATATGAAAAATTTTATTTCTCTTTTGGTTTTGGCTTTGTTAACAACAGTTTCAAAAAATGTAAATGCGCAAGCCGGCACTTTAGATACAACATTTAATAATGTAGGAATAGTAACTACTGATTTGGGTTCTAATAAAGATGAAATCGATGCAATAGGAGTTCAATCCGATGGGAAAATTGTAGTAGCAGGATCTAGTAAATTGAGTGCTAGTGACTACCAATTTGCACTTGCAAGGTATTTTTCTGATGGAATACTTGACACAACTTTTGGCAATAACGGAATGGTACTTACAAATTTTGGAAATAGCTTTGATGGTGCATTAGGATTAGTTATTCAATCTAATGGGAAAATCTTAGTTGCTGGTTATTCCTTTGAAGGAGGGTACGATTTTGCTCTAGCAAGATACAATGTAGACGGCAGTTTAGATATTTCTTTTGATACGACTGGAAAAGTAACCACAAATTTAGGAGGAACATATGATGTAGCTTATGCAGTTACTCTCCAAAATAATGGAAAAATTATTGTTGCTGGAGAGGATAACAGTAGATTCGGGTTGGTTAGATACAATACTAATGGTACACGTGATACGACATTTGGAACTAATGGAATTGTTTCAACTGGATTTTCATCGTTAAATGATGGTGCTTATGGAATAGCTATTCAAACTGATGGAAATATTGTTGTTGGTGGCCTTGCGTATAGTTCAATAACCGGTGTTGATTTTGCGTTAGCCCGTTATGATACCACTGGAACATTAGATACTACCTTTGATAATGATGGGAAAGTTACGATAGATATAAATAATAATAGTTTTGATGAAGGTCATGCTTTGTTTATTCAGCCAGATGGAAAAATATTATTAGCTGGGAGCTTCACCACTAATGCAGATAAAGGCTATGCAGTAATTAGAGTAAATAGTGATGGAACACTTGATAGTAGTTTTTCTAGTAATGGTATTGCAATGTTCAACATTTCGACTTTAGATGATTATTGCAGTGCAATTGCTCTGCAAACGGATGGCAGAATATTATTGGCTGGAATAACAGGGAACAGTACTAGTTCACATATAACAATGCTCCGGTTAAACAGTAATGGAACTATAGATGGGTCTTTTGGTATTGGCGGAATTCTAACTACTATCAATAATATTTATAGTGACGCTTATTGCATGACCTTGCAGAATGATGAAAAAATATTGGTTGGAGGTGATACAGAATACCCAGGAGGAAATTCTGATTTTGCTGTATTCCGTTACAACAATGACGTGCAATTAGGGTTAATTGATTTTTCTAATATTAATTTGCCAATACTTGTGTATCCAAATCCTATTAAACATTTGATCAACCTTCAATATACAATTGAAGAAAACGGACATATAACGATTAATCTTTTTGATGTTAATGGAAAGAAAGTACAAACCTTTTTCAAAAATCAATTGCGGCTCAAGGGTCATTGTGAAGAACACTTACTTTTAGATAAAACTTATTCTTCAGGAACATATGTTCTTTCAATAACAGATGGACTTGGTACTCAAGGAGGAACTGTAAAAATCATATTTGAATAATTACTTTAGTATTCGCAAAGAATAGTCCTTCATGAGGTAAACTTTAGAAATTTAAAATTTAAAAGATTTCCAATCTGCGTAAGAGAATTCTAATTTTGATTTCACATTACCGGCATCATTTGTTTCTAATAATGTTGGTAAGCCAATACCGACAGAATATTCAGAAAGTGCAGAAGTGGAATCATTAAAATAAATGTATCTTAATTTGGCTTGTAAAATATAATGCTGCCTCAAACTATCTTCAGTTTGACCTGTAAATATTATTGTCCAGTTAAATTTATTGGTGGTCAATTTATACAAGGCTGAATCAACGCATTGCCCGCAGGAATTCAAGGGAATAACAAAGTAATTGCAATTTCTTTTAATCTCCTCCTTAAAAATATTTTTTAAGTACATTCTAAAATCATCTGAATAGGCATATTCCTTTTCCAGTTTATTCTTTTCCGGTTGACATCCCAGCAGAAAAATCATACAAATAGTGTAGATATAATTCATTTCAATATCAATGTTTTAAATTGTAAAACTGAGTCCCTTGGATTGCCGTAAAGTGAATTAATAGTTAAAAAATGTATTCCATTATTATCAGAAAAATAGTTTAAAAAACTCAATTTCTTTTGAGAAAACGCTACTTCATTCACAAGATTTAAATTCTGATCAAGCACCACCAATGACCATGAAGCAGCATCAATTTTATTTAGTCTCATACTCACATTGTTTTTAATTTTTTGATTATGTTTTGCTATTCTATAAAAGCACTTAGAGTTTTTATCATATATTAAGTCCAGATAATATGCAGTACCAATAGCATAATTAAATGTGTGTTGAAAATCTTCAGCATCAGAAAAGGCAATTCCTTCCACTGAATTTATATACGCAGACTTTGCACAAAATTTTCCAAGTTTTTCCCCAGTTCTATTGTCATACATCTGAATAAAATTTTCAAAACCAAAGGAAACCAAGCTCACTGAATCTATATCTAACCTGAAAGGCATCTGTATAGACGCAAAATATTTATTACTTGAAATTTCAGGAACTTCAGCAAAGCTACTTACAACTCTTCTTAGCTGTAAATCATACTTTTGGTAGTATGTGGGCCTTTTATTTGTGTCTCCTGAAAATAACTTTCCAAATGTCCCAATAATAAATCTGCTATTTCTAATACACAATCTTGAATATTGAGGGAAGGTAAAAACACTATCCACTAATATCTGACCTTTCATTATATCAATTTCAATACTTTTAGAATGATCGTTATTCAATACATTAGGATATTTAATAATCGTTGGATTTTTGGCATCTGTTAGAATATATAAATCAAAATCATTAAAGCAAAAATCTAAAGGTTTGAAATTGAAACTAATTTCTTTGAGAATAATTGCTTCTGTCGTATCCTTATTTAAAGTTGAGAAACTAAATTGATAAAATTTTTTCCTATCAGGATCAATATTATAATGAAACTCCTTATAGAATGTCAGGGTATGTAGGTTGGACAAAAAACTATATTTGGAAATTGAATGAAGAATAAAATTAACATTTGCAAATGCGCATGATAGTCTTTTAACGTGTTCCTGCCCTTTGCATTCTACTGTTTTATTTTCACAATTAGA
>JANLUX010000039.1:0-3865 GCA_031363705.1 Bacteroidota bacterium | reverse complement strand
CCTTATCATGTAAGAACCCGGAGCCCAGACAGGCATACTTACTCTTAACTTCTCGTTTTGCCAATTGTTTATTTCCATCTGCACCTGAACATAATGGCTGTGTGGTTCATCAAATCGCAGGGTATATTTGATAGTGGGTTGTGCTTTCAAATCGCAGGGTATATTTGATAGTGGGTTGTGCTTTCGCAACAATGCAAGTACAGGAAAGCAAAATGATATTAAAGATAAATTTTTTCATCAATGATTTTTAGAAGTTAAACGGAGCGAAAATAGTGAATGCAGTTTCTATAGTCAGAATACAAGCTCATTAAAGATGAAAAGCGATATAATAATTGGCTGTTTAAAAATTATTTTTTACTCATCTTGTTAAAATGAAAAGTTTTGTTACTTTTGCCGTCCCTTTTTAGGGGTAGCGTGTGTTTACCACTTAAAAACAAGGAACGTTCTCGGTTAAGGTTTAATTTATAAGACCAAAACAACTAATAATTAGTTAAGATGGCAGGAATAATAGGAAGAAAAGTAGGCATGACCAGCATTTTTGATGCTGATGGGAAAAACATCCCTTGCACAGTAGTGGAGGCAGGTCCATGCATAGTAACCCAGGTAAAAACAGAAGCCACTGACGGGTACAACGCTATTCAATTAGCATTTGGCGAAAAGAAAGAAAAACACGCTTCAGCGGGATTGAAAGGTCACGTTAAGAAGGCAAATACTACTCCCAAGCGCAAGTTTGTGGAGTTCACTGATTTTGAAAAGGAATTTGCACTTGGTGAAGAAGTTACAGCCAGCATTTTCAGCGAAGGTGATTTTTGTGATGTGATAGGCACTTCAAAAGGAAAAGGTTTCCAGGGGGTTGTTAAGCGTCACGGTTTTAGTGGTGTTGGTGGTGCAACTCACGGACAGCACAACCGTTTGCGTGCTCCGGGTTCAAGAGGTGCTTCTTCATGGCCTTCGCGGGTTTTTAAAGGAATCCGCACTGCAGGACACATGGGTTCTGAAAGAGTGAAGATGCAGAATTTGCAAATTGTTAAAGTATTGCCAGAGCAAAACCTATTGCTTATTAAAGGTGCAATACCTGGTCATAAAGGTTCATTTGTAATGGTGGAGAAATAATCATGGAAATCGCTGTATTAAATATAACCGGTAAAGAAACCGGCAAGAATGTAAAGTTGAATGCGGATATTTTCGGTATTGAGCCGAATGACCATGCAATTTATTTGGATGTTAAGCAACACCTCGCTAATAAACGCCAGGGAACACATGCAACTAAAGAACGTGCTGATGTTGCACGTACCACTAAGAAATTAAAACGCCAGAAGGGAACAGGTGGTGCACGTGCAGGTTCTATGAAATCTCCTTTGTTTAAAGGTGGAGGACGTGTTTTTGGACCTCAGCCACGAGATTATACTTTTAAGCTGAATAAGAAATTAAAACGTCTTGCCCGTTTATCAGCTCTTAGTTATAAGGCTAAGAATAATATGATAACGGTGGTTGAAGATTTCAATTTTGATTCTCCTAAGACAAAGCAAATGACTGAGGTGATGAACAGTCTTAAAATTGCTGATAAAAAAACACTGATGGTGGTTCCTCAGAGCAATAAGAATGTTTATTTATCTGCGAGAAATTTACAAGGTAAAAAAGTAGTGACAGCATCTGATTTAAACACTTATGATATTTTGAATGCGAACAACCTGGTGATATCAGAAAGCTCGCTACCGATTATCGAAAGCATATTATTGAAACAATAAAGTAGTTAGTATCAATACAAATAACGAATTAGAATGGAAATCCTGAAGAAGCCCATCATCACTGAAAAGATGAACCGTATAACGGAGAAGCAACCGCGTTATGGTTTTGTGGTGGACAGACATGCCAATAAGATCGAGATAAAGAAAGCAGTGGAAGCTATGTATGGCGTAACTGTGGAATCGGTAAACACGATGATTTATCGCGGTAAAGGAATGAGCCGCGGTACGAAGACTGGTTTTGTTACCGGCAAACGTCCTGATCATAAAAAAGCGGTTGTTACTTTAAAGAGTGGCGACACGATAGATTTCTTCAGCAGCATTTAATTAATAGAGAAAGAGCATTATGGGATTACAGAAATTACGTCCGATGACACCAAGTCAGCGTCATACTATAAAGAATGACTATGCTGATTTGACTGTTGGTAACCAGCCTGAGAAATCGCTGCTGGTAGCATTAAAGAATTCAGGCGGAAGAAATGATTCGGGTAAAATGACCATGCGCTATATTGGTGGAGGTCATCGTAAGCAATACCGTATTATTGATTTTAAACGCAATAAAATAAATATTCCGGGAACTGTTTCCACTGTTGAATATGATCCTAACCGCACTGCATTTATTGCATTGGTGGTTTACAGTGATGGTGAGAAAAGATACATCATTGCACCTAATGGAATTAAAGCAGGACAAAAAGTTATTTCAGGTGATAAGGCTACTCCTGAAATCGGCAACACGATGTTGCTGAAAGATGTTCCGTTGGGAACTTTGGTTCATAATATTGAAATACGTCCGGGACAAGGTGGAAAGATTGCACGCAGTGCTGGTTCTTATGCTCAGTTAGCTGCACGTGATGGGAAGTATGCAACAATGAAAATGCCTTCAGGCGAAACAAGAATTGTACTTGTTACCTGCATGGCAACTATTGGTACGGTATCAAACGGTGATCAGAATAAAGTAAGCTTAGGTAAGGCAGGTCGTACCCGTTGGTTAGGCAGAAGACCACGAGTGAGGGGTGTTGCGATGAACCCGGTTGATCACCCGATGGGTGGAGGTGAAGGACGTGCTTCAGGAGGACATCCGCGCTCACGCTCAGGAAAACTGGCCAAGGGAATGAAGACACGCAAGAAAAATAATCCAAGTAATAAATACATTGTCGAAAGACGCAAAAAATAAATTCATTTACCAATGAGTCGCTCACTAAAGAAAGGACCTTATATTGATATTACGCTGGAACGCAAAGTGACAGCAATGAATGACAGCAAAAAGAAGTCGGTGATTAAATGCTGGACCCGCAGAAGCATGGTTTCTCCTGAGTTTGTCGGTCATACGTTTGCGGTGCATAACGGGAATAAATTTATTCCGGTGTATGTGACTGAAAACATGGTAGGACATAAGTTAGGTGAGTTTGCACCAACACGTACCTTCAGAGGACACTCAGGAAATAAATCAGACAAGGCGGCACCTTCATCATCTAAGCAAAAATAATTATGGGAGCACGTAAAAGATTAGCATCAGTAAACAGGAAGGAATTTGAAAAAACAATTGCTTTCGCTAAATTAAATAACTGTCCTACTTCTCCCCGTAAGATGAGATTGGTAGCGGATATGGTTCGCGGCAAGCGAGTGGACCTTGCATTAAACATGCTTCGCTTTAGCACGAAGGAAGCCGCAGAGCGTTTAGAAAAACTTTTGTTGTCAGCTTTATCAAACTGGCAGGCAAAGAATGAAGCTGTTCGCATCGAAGACCAGGAGCTGATTGTCAACACCTTCCGGCTACTGGCCAACAACAAAGTGGACTACACAATTTTCTGGCGTCGCCTTTGCAGCTTCACCGCCCAAAGCGGTCATGAAGCGGTACGAGAGCTGTTTTTTGATGGCGAATCCTTCAACGCTTGGGCGCTACAGTATTCAGAGCGCATTGCGACCGTGGATATTGGATTACAGGCCAATTTGATGCTTAAAAATAACCCCAGGTTCGTGCTTCGCAATCATCTGGGTGAAGAGTCCATTAGGGCGGCGAAACTAAAAGACTTCTCGAAGGTCGATACTTTGCTGCAACTATTGCAATCTCCATTTGAAGAGCATCCAGGTCATGACAGCTTTGCCGCGTTTCCACCAGC
>JANLUX010000033.1:0-23652 GCA_031363705.1 Bacteroidota bacterium | reverse complement strand
ATTGCATCGCTTTTGGGAGGTCCTAACCAACCACCTTCACCACCTAAACCTCCAATGCTGAAATGATAAATAAAAATTTTAATGGATGGCAGATAAAGCACAAACATCAACACACCTGAAAGTAGATACCATTTTAATTGTGATCGATCAATTAATAATAAACCGCACAATCCCACAATCCCGACAAACATAAAACTGAAATAATGAGTGTACATGCAGGCAACAGATGAGAGGATAAAACCAGCATAATTCATTATGCGTTTTTTTTGTGAAGGGAGATTCACTGAATCATGCCGGATAATTTTTGTCCAGTAATAAACTGCTAGTAATGAAAACAATAATCCGGGGCTATAAGGTCGTGCCAGTTGACTATACAATATGGGAAACTCAAGAAACGCAAACACTGTGGTTGCTAAAAGCGAAATATTAGTGTTGAACCATTTATTACCAATCAGAAAAAAAACATATATAGATGCAATTCCCATCAGCACAAACGGCAGGCGGACTACAGCTTCACTTGTTCCGCATAAATGTGTTAGCACATATAAAAACGATTGCACACCTAACGGATGCATATCATTAAGCCTAACACCATTTTCAATCATTTCAAAAAATCCTGGATAACGTAATCGTGCTAATGCACTTAGTTCATCATTGCTTAACGACCATCCTGAATAATTGTAAAAACGAAGTATTGCTCCGATAGTTAAAATAATAATCAGTAAAATTTTTTCGGTTGAAATATGCACATTCATAAGGAATCACAAAAATGAAATAAAAACGTTCATTGACAAACAACCTTTATGATACATTCATTTTAATAACTTTAACTTTGTAAGTAAATAATAAAGTGATGAAACGCAGAGAATTTATTAAAGGTTCAGCCATAATAGGAGCCACTGCAATAGCACCTAACCTGTTGAAAGCTTCATCAGGTCTTATCGAAACCAGCACTGCCAGAAAAGTGTACAGCGTATTAAGCGCTAACAAAACACTGGTGGGCACACTTCCGGTGCTTCGTGCTTTTGCTGGCGATCATAATGATTATGTTTCACCTTATGTATTCTTTGATGAATTCGGTCCTGTAATGGTGAACGCAAAAGACAAACCTTTGCGTGTAGATGCACATCCGCATGCAGGTATAATTCCTACCACTTATTTTCTTGCAGGCAATGGTCATCACCGCGATAGTTTGAATTATGATTTGCAGATAGGTAAAGGTGACTTTATGATGTTTACATCAGGAAGGGGAGCCATTCATATGGAAGAGACAGGTAAAAAGTTATTTGACAACGGAGGCTTGTATCATGGCTTTCAGATATGGCTTAATATGCCCTCAAAATATAAGTTCATCAATCCCTCCACCGATGTTCATCGAACAGAAAAAATGGCGGATATCAAAACAAAAGATTATTCGGCAAAAATTGTACTTGGTGAACTCTTTGGTGCCAAATCAAAAATTGAAACACTCTTCCCTGTGTTTTATTATCATCTTAAGATGAATGCAGGTTGCAAGCTTAGTGTACCCGTGAATGCCACACACAATGCTTTTGTTTATGTTATAAAAGGTAAAATTGAAACTGAAGGAAGAAAAGAAATCAATACTAACCAGGTGGTTTTATATGAACGCGGCAAAACAGATGTGAATTTATTCAGTTCTTCAGAAGCGGAAATACTTATGCTCGGTGGCAAGCCTCATAATGAACCGGTATATGCTTACGGTCCGTTTGTGATGAATAACGAAGAAGAGATAAAGAAATGTTACAGTGATTATAGATCAGGCAAAATGGGTAATCCTGATGTTGTTAACCGTTAACCGTGATTGACGGAATAAATCACAACAAGTTTTTATTTCTTATAAAAATGCAACAATATATCCTGAAAACTATTTACTTTCTTATAAGTAGTTCTTATATTGTAATTGAATCCCTGCGCTTCAAATACTTCCAGGAAATATGACAACCTTGACTTTTCACCATTCATGTTATGATGGTATTCTATGATATATTCTTTGCCTTTATTAATCATACCTGATTCTACCAGATCAGTAAGTAAATTTGATTCTGCACCCTCCACATCAATTTTTATTAAATCAGCTGCTGAAATATTTTTTAAATAACCGGATAAAGTTTTAGCCGGAACTTTTAATTCGTTGCTTCCTCCCCGCACCTTGTTTACAGATCCTCCGAGCGTTCCTCTATTATCATCAATATAGAATGAGATTTCAGTTTCCTTATCTGATAAAGCAACATTGTGCAATTCTAAATTTTCTATATTATTAATTTCCATGTTCCGCTTCAATAAAGCAAACGCATAAGGGTTTGGTTCAAATACTATAATCTTGGAATCAGGAAATAATCTTTTAAAATACAAAACCGACATTCCGATATTGGCACCACAATCTACAATTAAAGGTGATTTAGTTATTGACTCAAAATAATAGTCGTTTGAAATAAATATTTCGTTAAACAAATATCTTAAGTTTGAATACTTGTAACTAAAAACTTTATATTTTAAAAACCATTGATGAACGAAGTTATTTGTGGGTTTATTAAATAATCTGCTTTTTCTATCCAGCATGGTCAGTGAGAAAAACAAAGAAATTTTTTCAGGATAAGTTCCCTTAAAATTTCTTAGGCGCAACAAATTTTGAATCATACTCATTTTATTGATGCTGATTATTTTCTCTTTAAGAAGATGATACCTACTATTACTGTAACTGAAGCAACAATAATTGGATAGTAAAGTCCGGCAAAAATGTTTCCTGTTTTTAATACCAATGATTCGGCTATAAGCGGTGTGAGACCGCCAAATACACCATTACCGATGTGATACGGTAACGACATGGAAGTGTAGCGTATGCGGGCAGGAAATAACTCTACCAGAAAAGCTGCAATAGGCCCGTAAGCCATGGTTACAAAAAGAAGCTGGATAAAAATTAAAAATCCAATGATGAATAAATTTTTGTCAGACAGGAAAATGTTTACACTTGTTTTTTCGTTTTCTGTTTTTTCTTTCACAACAGTTCCGTTTTCAAAAACAAATTTTCTCACTTGTCTATTTTTTTCTGTTGAGTTATTTGCTTCTTCAATTATTGGTAAAATTTTTTCGCTCTTTTGCCATTCCTTATAATCAGCTTGTTTCGCCATCATTTTATAAACAGGCATGTAAAAAGCAGCAGCAAGTGCCATCCCACAAAGCATAATCCATTTTCGTCCTACCTTATCCGACAGCCAACCGAAGAAAATAAAAAGCGGTGTCCCGATAAGCAAAACAATTAAAAGCATTTTTTGGATTTGCGATGCATCAATGTGCAAGGTATTAATACAAAAATTCATTGCATAAAACTGTCCTGTGTACCACACCACTCCCTGCCCCGCAGTTGCTCCAAAAAGTGCAAGCAACACGAGCTTTAAATTTTTTTTGTTTCCAAAACTTTCTTTCAGCGGGTTTTTACTTGTAGTCCCTTGTTTTTTCAACGCTGCAAACTCAGGTGACTCTTCCATTTTTCTGCGGATGAAATAAGAAACCGCCACAAGAATTGAGGATAACAAAAACGGAATACGCCACCCCCAGTCTGCAAAGGCATCATCACCCATTAATGTTTTACAAGAGAGAATTACACCAATGGAAACAAATAAACCAAGCGTGGCGGTAGTTTGAATAAAACCTGTGAAAAATCCTTTTTTATCTGCAGGCGAATGCTCAGCAACATAAGTGGCAGCACCACCATATTCACCACCAAGCGCCAGTCCCTGCAATGCACGCAAAAGAAAAATAATGACAGGAGCAAGCACACCAATCTTTTCATAACCCGGAATTAATCCAATAGCGAAAGTGGCTCCGCCCATAATTAAAAGCGTGAGTAAAAAAGTATATTTTCTTCCCACCAGATCACCCAGCCTTCCGAAAATTACTGCACCGAAAGGGCGAACAACAAAACCAATACCGAAAGCAGCAAGTGTAGCGAGAAATGCCGCTGTAGGGTTTTCTTTCGGGAAAAATTCTGTAGATATAATTACTGCAAGGCTGCCAAAAATGTAGAAATCATACCATTCAATCATCGTTCCGGCCGATGAAGCAAGAATTACACGTCTTAAACCTGATTTCATTTTTTATTGAATAATTACATGAGAATGCTACAATAATAGCCAAAGCATAGTAAATTCTGTATTCAGGAAAAGTACATTTTTTCGTTGTTATCAAATGAAAAACGGGGATCCGGTTGGTTGCAAAATGATTTAGTTAATTAATCACTTGTCTTTTCCAGGAACAAACTTTAAGGAAATTGAATTAACACAATGCCTGGTGTTTTTATCAGTAAGCTCTTCACCAATAAAAACATGACCCAGATGAGCTCCACAGTTATTGCAGATTATTTCAGTCCGTTCGCCATCAGTATCCGGAACGCGCTTAACAGCTCCTTTTAATTCATCATCAAAGCTGGGCCATCCGCAATGCGAATCAAACTTATCTTTTGAGCTATATAATGGTGTATTGCAGCGCCTGCATACATACATGCCTGCTTTATTATTATTGGTGTATTCTCCTGTAAAAGGCATTTCTGTTCCTTTATGCAGGATGACTCTCTCTTCTTCCGGGGTTAATTTATTGTATTCCATTTTCTTTTTATTTAATAATGTTGAATCAGGTGGTGTACATTCTAATTGAAACATTGAAATCAGTCCTAAGGCAAGTATAACCATCATATCTGATACTGTTTTATTTTTCATTATTGTTTTATAATCATACGTAAAAACCACTAACCTGGTTTTATTCAAAGTTAAATACTTATGTAAAGTAATAACCATGGCCTCCTGAATTGTAAGCATACTTTTTAGCAATTATATTTTTAAAGAAAATATTACATTTAATTTGTTTTATATAAATTAATAATTACATTTGCTTCATAAATTTAACATCTTTCTTTTTTAGTCTAATCAATTTTTATTTTTATTAAAACTTAACATTTTAAAAACTAATCAAATGAAAAAAAAATTAAGTATCGTAATGGCTGCGGCACTCGCAGTATTACTAATGACAGGTTGTAAAAAAGATGAAACAACCGAAACTACTCCAACCAATGATGCATTGGATCAGAGTGAAATGCGTTTAATAGAGGACGCTGGTCTTAATCCCGGTGGCGCTATTAAAACAGAAGGCAAATATTTAATTGAAGGTGATTTATTGCTTTCAGCAGATGAACTCCGCGCATTGGTAGCAAACAATGGCCCTGAATTAATAGTTGCCAATGACGAGCAGTACCGGACTACTAATTTAGTTACATCTCTACCACGCGTTATTAAAGTTCGCTATACAGGTGGAAATGCTGCAATCTCAGCCGCTGTAAATAATGCTATTGCACGTTATAATGCAAGAGCACTGAGAGTTACATTTCAACGTGTAACTACAGGTCAAAACATTAACATCACTCATGTAACTGGAGTTTCTTACATTGCTTCTGCTGGCTTCCCAAGTAGCGGCAATCCATATAACACCATTCGATTTAACACGGCTTATGCCGGTTGGGGCTCAAGCACGTTAACAACTATTCTTGCTCATGAATTGGGTCACTGCATTGGTTTCCGTCATACTGATTATATGCAACGTGAATACAGTTGTGGTGGAGCTCATTATAATGAAGGTTCAGCAGGTATAGGAGCTATTCATATTCCGGGTACTCCTACCGGTCCTGTAGCCAATTCATGGATGCTTGCCTGTATCAGCAATGGTGTTAACAGACCTTTCAATACCAGTGACAGAACTGCTCTGGCATATGTGTATTAATAAATAAATAAATTATAGTTTTTATAACCCCTTTGCTTCTGCAAAGGGGTTATTTTTTATTCATCAATAAGCAAAATAAATTATAAAGAATACATTGAATAAAATTTATTTTACATTCTGCCGGTATCTGGCTTCAAACAGAAGCTTTTTTTTTGCCATAAGCATTTTGTTTGTCAACCGAGCGACAGCACAATTTACTATCGAACAGAATAACCTGCTTACAAAATACAGTATTGCAAAGACAGACAATAAAGAGAACCGGCATTTAAATTTTATCGTGATTAACCCTGATGTAGCAGCGCTAAATAAAAATAATATTTATTTGCTGCGGACACTTTCAGCAAATGCCGGAATATTTTATGTTGATGACAGCACCAGGCTGGCATATTTAGAAACTAATCACTTCAAATATGCGGTTGCAAATGATCTCTGGAAATTATCCATTCAACTGGAAAAGGATTCACACGAATTAATGCAGTTGAAATCAGACAGAAAATTATTTACACTTCTAGTAAAAAATGCAGATTCATTTATTGAACTGCTGAAAAGCTCACAAAACCATATAGATATTAAACAGGTTTATAAAGAAACTAATGCGTTGGTAATTTTATGTGATCCTGCAATCTTGTTTAAAGAAATTATACAACTAAATGAAGTTCTTTTTGTAGATACTTATACTGCCGCAAAATCTGATTATGCATTAAGCGGATATTACAAAACAACCAATTTTATCAGTGCTTCTGATTTTTTTTATCCTGATGATAATGGACAGGGAATTACCATTGGCATTAAAGAAAAACAAATGGATGAAGGAGATATTGATCTTCTTAAAAGGGTGTTACCTTTTGACAATACAACCGGTGGAAATGATTTACATGCTACTACTATTGCAACACTGGCAGGCGGTGCAGGAAATAGTTTTATTTCAGGTAAAGGTCAAGCTTCACGTTGTACTTTTTTTTCTTCTTCATATGCAAATCTATTTCCTGACAGCACTCCCCTCCTGCTTCAGAATAATGTGAGTGTACAAAATCATTCTTATGGAACCATTATGCAATCCTTTTACGGAGCAGAAGCCATGAGTTATGATTTGCAAACAGTTCAGAACAAATACCTAATGCATGTGTTTTCATGCGGCAACAGCGGCATTGATACCCCATCAACCGGAACTTATGCAGGACTGGCAGGATTTGCAAACATTACCGGTAATTTTAAAATGGCGAAAAACGTGTTAACAATTGCCGCAATTGACACCAGTGAACAGATTGCACCTTATAGTTCCTCAGGTCCACTTTATGACGGGCGCATAGCTCCACAATTGGCGGCTTTAGGATCCAACGGTACATCAGAGTCTGCAGCTATTGTGAGCGGTACAGTTGCCAAACTTCAGCAGGTTTATAAGGATGCACATGGGCAGCAATTGCCGCCTGCTTCTTTAATCAAATCTGTTTTATTATGTACTGCAGATGATATCGGTTCATACGGTATTGATTACCGTTCAGGATTTGGAGCGCTGAATGTTTTGCGTGCTATGGAGTGTTTGAAAAATAATAATTTCGATAGCAGCTCTCTGGCGCAGGGAGATACATGGATAAAAAACATTGTTATACCACCACTGACAAAACATTTTAAAATTGCATTGTCATGGACTGATACTGCCGGTACAGTAAATACCTACAAGGCATTATCGAACGACCTCGATCTTGAGTTAAAGGAGATTGCAACCGGCAACATCTGGCATCCCTGGTGCCTGAATACTTTTCCGCATGACGATTCACTTATGCTTCCTGCAACCCGAAGTCGCGATTCACTTAATACTGTTGAGTTAATTACGCTTGACATGCCTTCTGCCGGAGCATATGAAATTAAAGTAATTGCATCAACCATAATAACAGCATCCATGCAGGATTTTAATATTGCTTTTATGTCCGATAGCATCCCGTCATTCCGTTTTGTGGTTCCCTTGCAGCAATCTGACTTTTATCTCGGTAATAATAAAGCTGAACAAATAAAAATTAAATGGTGGAGCGGCTCGTTCACTTCCTCTGATATGGGTACACTCTCTGTCTCTATGGACAACGGAAATACCTGGGAAGTACTGGCTGCATCAATTCCATTGTCAACACAATATTTTAACTGGACGGTGCCTGATACAAATGCATTGATTCAGTTTCGAATGAATACAATTAATGGCAGCTACTATTCGCCTCAGATTTTACTGGGACCTTTAACAAACCTCCATACGGATTATCTCTGCACCGATTCATTCAGGTTATCATGGAACAGTCAGCCCTTAGCACAGTCTTACCAGGTATTTGCATTAACCGATAGTGCATACCTGAAACTCATCCATCAGCAAACTGATACTTTTATTGTGATGCAAAGGAATGAGCATCCGGAAAATATTTATGCTGTTCAGCCAGTGCTTAATAACAATATTAAATCAGTGCGGAGTTTTGCAGTTGATGTCAACAATCAGGGAAGTGGCTGCATGTACCGTTCTTTTTACGGGATACCTGTTGGCGAAAGAATGGAGCTTACAATAGAATTAGATTACCCGCAAGGGCTGGATAGTGTGGTAATAGAAAAAATAAATGAACATGGTGATGGGATAAGCACAGTTGAAAATATTATACCCAATACTTCTCAATACAGTTATATCAGTTATGATGAATCGCCATCAGCAGGAGCTAATAATTACAGGGCAAAATTATGGTCAGCAGGACATTTTGTCTTTAGTGAAACGATTTCATTACTTCATACCGGTAAACAATGGCTGTTCCTCTATCCGAATCCTACAGCATCCGGTCAACCGCTTTATTATGTTATAAAGGATTCACCTTCAAATTTATTTTTGCAATTATATTCTCTTCAGGGAATTCAAATAGCGGAATTCCCTATTGATTTATCCGGTTCAATTTACATCCCGCATTTTTCTTCAGGGATGTATTATTACCAGCTTATTAACGGTGATAATGAAAAACTGCAACAGGGTAAGCTGATGATTTTCTAATTGAATTGGATAACCTGACTTCTCACTGCATTGATAGCTGTGTTTTTAGGTAAGTTTCAAATTTTTGTACCTGTAATTTTTTATTTCACTGGCATTTTTTTTTCGTGGCATACCTATTGCCTACTCCCTATGCATCTCCAATGTGGGAATTGATGTAACTTGATTGCTGAGTTTTATACCTTTTCTGTTTTTTAAAGAGTCCTGCATACACGGTGGTAGATAAACCACAATATTAAATTTTAAGATGATGAAACAAACAAAACTGTTATCAGTTGCTGCTATGCTACTGGTTTTACTAATTGGAAGTTGTAAGAAAGAAGACAATACTACCTCTGAAGTGGGTATGACTTCCGGTATTTCTTCAGATGAGAATGCCATGAGACGCACGCCTGTTAACCTGGGTCTTGCAGGTTCCTTTGTGATTCTTTCCAAGTCTGGTATCACAGATGTTTATCCTACTGCTGTAACCGGAGATGTAGGTACCAGCCCTATTACAGGTGCAGCCATTCACCTCACCTGCACTGAAGTATCGGGTGTTATTTACTCAGTTAATGCAGCAGGTCCACTACCATGCAGAGTGACCAATGCAAGCAGATTAACCACAGCAGTGAGCAATATGCAAACTGCTTACACCAATGCAGCAGGAAGGGTGAACCCGAATTTTGTAAACCTGGGTGCCGGAAATATTGGAGGAAGAACACTTACACCGGGATTATATAAATGGACAACTGGTGTACTTATCCCCACTGACATTACACTTTCAGGAGGACCCAAAGCAGTATGGATATTTCAGGTTGCAGGTACACTTAAATTAAGCCCGGGAGCCAGAATAATTCTGACAGGTGGTGCAAAAGCAAAAAATATTTTCTGGCAGTCAGCAGGTGCAGTTACCCTAGGCACTACCAGTCATTTTGAAGGAATCATTTTAGGTAAGACAGGTATTAATATGAAAACCGGTGCTACCATAAAAGGAAGAATGCTTGCTCAAACCGCAGTAACACTTCAAATGAATACTGTAACAAAGCCCTGACAGGTTAGTGAAAAAAAATAATTGATTAAATGTTGTTCCTTTAACAAGGGACAACTTTTTTTATAGCATATCACATTATTTGGAAATGGGTTAAGCTTTATTACGCAAACATTTCCGCGCTTAAGTGCTTTATTGAACAACCTTCCTCTACAACAGATAACTATTATAATTGCATTATCAATTAAACCTTCAATTATTAGCTGATCAGTTTACAAGCCACACAATAAAATTCAAACCCTTTATCTCCTGCTTAAAAGTACCTTATACCTCAATTAACCAGATTAATTAAATAACTTCGTTCAAACAAACAGATATTTGGGGTTCGTGATTCATAAATAAATGAGGCTCGATTATAAAACGGCACGATTGTTACCGGAAATCAGGAATCAATTACACCATGCCCAAATCCGATCTTTAATAAAAATGAAACAACCAATTTACTTTACACATGTATTATTTATCCTTCTCATTCTTTGTGAGAGTGCTGTTACATCGCGCGTTGAAGCGCAAACAAGCAGTTGTATTAATGCAGATTTTGAACTTAATAACTTTACCGGTTGGCAAGGCACCACCGGAAGTTGCTGTCCCATCAATTCAACAGTACCGGGATTAGTAGCAAACAGACACACGATTATGACCGGACCGGGAACGGATCCCAATACCAATGGTGTGCTTAAGGTGGTGGCTCCCGGAGGACAGTATTCAGCGCAGTTAGGAAATGACAATGTGGGATCAGAAGCTGAACAACTTATTTATTCATTTCCGGTTACTCCAAACAACCAGCTTTTTATTTACCGTTATGCCGTGGTGCTTGAAGATCCTTTTCATGATTCGATTGATCAGCCAAGATTTGAAATTAAAGTATTTGCACAAAATGGTGATACCATTGGTTGCGGTGTTTATAATGTATATGCAGCAGCAGGTATTCCCGGTTTTGTTACGATACAAGGCCCTTCAGGGTCAGAGGTTCACTGGAAAGACTGGACAACGGTAGGAATTGATCTTTCAGGATATGTAGGCCAAACGGTTACCATTGTTTTTTCTACCGGTGATTGTGCCCTTGGCGGACACTTCGGATATGCCTACATTGATTGTTTCTGTTATCCGTTTAGCATATTCAGTGATTTCTGTCCGGGTATCTCCACCACTACTATGACAGCTCCTCCCGGGTTTGCCCAATATTTATGGAACACAGGTCAAACAACACAATCCATTGTGGTTAATAATCCCGTTATCGGTGATACGTTTTCTGTTGTGATGACTTCAGTAACCGGATGCGATGTTACTTTATACAGTGTTATTACTCCTTCAATTATTGCTTCCGCATATATCCAAACAGACTCCTGTTATAATTCGGTTGCTTTCCTTGATTCCTCTTATGTGGTTGTTGGTTCTCCGGTTAATTACTGGTACTGGGATTTTGGAGATGGCACAACCTCTAATTTACAAAACCCTGTGCATACCTATGCAGCGCCAGGAAACTACACTGCTACTTTGATAATAGGTAATTCAGGAGGATGCCGTGATACAGTGTTTAGAAATATAGTGGCAAACGATGCACCTGGTGCCGCATTTAACTTTTCTCCTGTATGCACGAGCACACCATTACAATTTACAGATGCATCACTGTCTCCGTCATCCGGTATAGCTTCATGGCAATGGAATTTTGGTGATGGCAGTGCCGCCTCTGTTGTGCAGCATCCTGTTCATACTTACACATTACCCGGAACCTATAATACCACTCTTATTGTGCAGGATGCTAATAGTTGCAGGGATACCATTGTAACTGCTGTAAACACCCTTGCAACAACACTGGCGGGATTTACCTACAGCACTACATGTTCAAATAACACAGTAAACTTTTCTGATACCACAATGGTGGTGAATGGTACACTTGCTGGTTTTGCGTGGGATTTTGGTGATGGTATTAAAGACACCACGAATGCAAATCCCACTCATGCATATATAGCACCGGGTATATACACTGTTACCTTAATAACGGAAAGTAATGACGGTTGCCGCGATACGGTACAACAGCAGATTAACATGATTGCAATACCTACTGTAAATTTTACCGTTTCTGACACATGTGCGCAAAGCCCTGTACAGTTTACTGATGGATCAGGATTAAGTGGTGGAACTATTACAGCGTGGATCTGGAATTTTGGTGATGGTTCGCCTGTTTCAACTGTTCAACATCCGCTGCATTATTATAACGCAACAGGAACATACTCTGTTACTTTAACAGTAACAGCAAGTAACGGATGCAATAATACTTTTATGAAAAATGTTACCATTAATCCTACTCCTGTGGCTGACTTTACTGCCCCTGTAGCCTGTCCGGGTGTTGCGTTTGCATTTGCTAACCTTACATTATTCCCTTCCGGATCAATAAATTCCTACACCTGGAATTTTGGAGATGGAATAACATCCGGATTTATAAATCCTTCTCATACATATAGCACAGGAGGAAATTACATGGTGTCGTTAGTTGCATTGGCAAATAACGGTTGCCGTGATACAGTGATTAAAAATGTAAATACTGCCGCAACACCTATTGCAGCATTTACAGTTCCCTCCGGATGTCCGGGTTTGCCAGTCACCTTCGCAAGCCAAAGCACCGTTAGTCAGGGTACAATTCAAACTGTAGTGTGGAATTTTGGTGATGGATCACTTAATGACAGCAGTAGTGCTACATCTCATGTATTTGCGAATGCAGGTAGCTATAATGTATTGTTAACTGCCATCAGCAATAACGGATGCAGTAATAGCGTAGTGCATGAAGTGAGTATTCCCACTCCTCCAATTGCAGGTTTTTCTGCACCTTCCGTTTGCATGAATGACACAATGTTTTTTAGCGACCAGTCAGGTAATATCCCTAGCTTGATTACAGGCTGGAACTGGAATTTTGGCGATGGTTCACCCGCCTCAACAATCCAAAACCCTTATCATATTTATAATAATGACACCACTTTTACAGTTCAGTTGATTGTTATTAATTCAAGTGGGTGCGTTGATACTGTTACTTCACCCGTAACGGTTAAAACGGTTCCGCAAGTTTTATTTAATCATTCAGGTTTGCATTGTGAGGGCATACCCATTCAGTTTACCGATTCCACTATTTTTCCCGGGGCCATTCAAACCTATACCTGGAATTTTGGTGACAGTACACCTGTCAGCAACCTGCCTGATCCTTCACATACTTTTACTGTAGGTGCTTACTATCCTGTTTCATTAACGGTAATGGCAGTTAACGGATGTACTGATGATTTCACATCATTGATTTATATTAATCATACCCCAAATACCGATTTCTCTTTTTCAGATGTTTGTGTTTACAATGCCGCGCAATTTACTGATGCAACAATATCCGGCAATGGAACAATAAACGGATGGCAATGGAATTTTGGTGATGGCTTTAACACCAGCGGCACCGGCAATCCGTCACACACGTTTGCGAATGCAGGAAGTTATCTGGTAACATTAGTGGCAACGGCTACAACCGGATGTTATAAGGATACAACAAAACAAATTATTATTTATCCAAAACCCAATGCAGCATTTACGCATGACACAATCTGTATGCTTTCTGCTGCTGCATTTAACGATCACTCTTCAGTAACAACCGGTAGTGTTAGTAACTGGCAATGGAACTTCGGAGATAACTCAGCAATTGATTTAAATCAAAATCCATTTCATGCTTTCAATGAAGACACCACTTATATTGTTACACTCATTGTTAACTCTGATCATTTGTGTGCTGACACCTCATCACGAATGGTAATCACACATCCATTACCGCTGGTGGATTTTACAACTGATACGGTTTGCCTGCATGAATCCACAGCTTTTATTAATCAATCTGTTATAACAAATGGAATTATCCAGTTCTATAACTGGTCGTTTGGCGACAGCACCGTGTCTTCCCTTCCTTCTCCTACCCATAACTATACTACTGCAGGATTACATTATCCAATGCTCATCGCAACATCTGATTTGGGTTGTAAAGATTCCATACAAAAACCTGCATACGTTTACGATTTGCCACAGGCTCTATTAACAAGTGATATAACATCCGGTTGTCAGCCATTAGCAATTCAGTTTGAAGATCAGTCAACATCTGCAGAAGGCGTTATTAACCATTGGGAATGGGATTTCGGGGATGGTAATAGTGATACACTTCAGGATCCCGGATATATTTATCAGCAAAGTGGAGTTTATTCTGTTGCACTTTCGGTGAGTACTGATATTGGATGTCATGATGAAATTGAAATGACTGATTACTTAACAGTGTTTGCAAAGCCTGTGGCAGCATTCAGTTATGAACCTGAGAAAACAAGCATACTTCATCCAACCGTTTTTTTTACTGATCATTCATGGAATGCAATAACCTGGAATTATTTGTTTGGTGACAGCACATCAAGTACTGAATCATTTCCCGAGCATACTTATGCTGCACCTGGTTTTTACACTGTAAGCCAGGAAGTAACTTCGCCTGACGGATGTAAGGATACCATATTTAAGATTATTGAAATTGAGGGAGCATTTACAGTATATGTGCCCAATACTTTTACTCCCAATCACGATGGAAGAAATGATGTTTTTAATATTTACGGCACTGGCATATCCGAATACCAACTTATGATTTTCAACCGGTGGGGCAAGCTTTTGTTTACTACTGACAATGCTTCCTATTCGTGGGATGGAACCTATGCCAATGCATCAGCACCTGAAGATACGTATGTTTATTTGCTTAAGATCAAAGACATCTTTGATAAGTCGCATTCACTCACAGGACAGGTAAATGTCGTGTATTGATCTGCCATAATATTTCACATCCTTATTGCTATCACTAAATCCGTTAACACTTTTATCAAACTATCTGTAATGTGAATTTTCAGTTATACTACCCGCTATTAACATTCTTATTATGGATGGCACAAATATTTTATATTTTTCAAAAAAAATTACCTCAATGAAAAAAACAATTACTTTCCTATCGTTTTTATTGATGATTTCATGCGCTGCTTATAAACCGCTTGCGCCCTCTCAGACAGATGCGAAACGGGCTCAGGAAAAATTTCCGGGTACTACTCTTGCAGATCTTGAACAAGGCAAATCTATTTTTGAGCATAGCTGCAAGAAATGTCACTCACTTAGAAAACCCTTTACCAGGGATGAAGAAACTGTTAGAAATGTTTTACCTAAGATGGCGAAACGTGCAAAACTTGATAACCACCAGGAAAATTTGGTTTTAAAATATTTGCTCACTATGAAATTGGAAAAACAAAATGGTTAAATTTCCGGGGTGATTATCTTCCTGTTCAGGTTAAAGCGGATTTGACTTTAATGACTCAATCAGCGTTTTTTTAATTCCACCAATACATTCATTAGACTTAAAAAGGAATTTAATTTTCTGTTACATAACCATACTTAATTGCATACTTAATCAATCCGGCAATATTATGGGTTCCTGTCTTTTGAAATAATAACAACCGCTGACGTTCAATGGTACGTGGTGATATCCCAAGTTGATCAGCAATCTCCTTTGTGGTAAGTTCCTTATAGATCAATTGCAGAAATTCAATTTCTTTTGGTAACAACTGATCCGAATTTTCAATCTCAGCATTGGCTTTAACACTCTTAATAGTGGTTTCCACTAATAGAGTAGATATATCCTTTCCGTAAAAACGAGTGCCTGTCATCACCGCATCAATGGCTTCCGCAATTTCTTTTTTATCAGTACTTTTTAACAAATAACCAATTGCACCCGCATTAATCATATCAATCAAATGTTTTCTGTCATCGTACATCGTTAACGCAATTACTTTTATTGTTGGATAGTTAAGGATTACTTCACGTGTAGTGGCAATTCCATCCTTACCAGGCATATTAATATCCATAAAAATTATATGACATTTGTTTTCCTGTAATTGCTCCATCACTTCATCTCCATTTGCTGCTTGTCTTACATACGCTACTGATTTAACCTGTTTAAGGGTTTCCGCCATTCCATCGCGAAAAATTTTATGGTCATCAGCTACTATGACACTATACCTTGTATTATTGGAAGCACTATGCATAGATTTTACTGTTTTGTTCAAGCGCAAAATTAATTGTATAGGTGGTTCCACTTAAAGGTGAACTCTCCATCCTGATTTTGCCATCATAGAATTTAACGCGTGTTTCAATATTTTTAATACCTAAACCTTTTTTTACGGAGGCAATATCGAATCCGGTACCATCATCATGGTACTCTACTTTTAAATTTGATTTATCAAGGTGAAGCGAAATATGAATGGTTTTGGCGTGCGCATATTTGAGTGTGTTATTTATCATTTCCTGCAATATGCGAAACAGGTTAATTTCAAACTCCTGCTGAAACCGGAATTTTTCATTGTTAATGGATACAATAACCTTAATATTATTGGTTTCGTTAAGCACTTCCCTTATTTCAGATAACTGCGCGGCCAGACCTTGTTCAGAAAGTGTTCGCGGTAATAAATTCCGGGTTATCATTCTTAAATCACGCATTGCAGAATCAATTAATGTTTTGGTGCTATGCAATGATATAGTAGTATTAACAGATTTATCCGGTTCACTCAATAGGCCAACATATAATTTTATTGCACTTAACTGCGCACCTAATCCATCATGCATATCACGGGCTATGCGTTTGCGCTCCTCCTCCTGGGTCTCAAAAATGGTCCTTATAGTTTCTATTTGCCTCCGCGCATTTCTTCGTGCATTTATGATTACAAGTGAAATAAGAAAAAATGCCAGCACTGCAATAACTACAGCGGTTATGAGAATAAGTAATACTATGTCGTTTTGCGAAGGCTGCACAGAAATGCTTTTGCAAAGATGAAATTAGTAATAATATTGAAAATGGCATGAAGCTTCCACGATATACGCATCATTTCAACACCGTTAAAAATATAAGAAGCAGAGGCAGTTATTACAGCTGTGGATGAAAAGTAAAATAAAAGAGCGGCTGCAAACCAAAATTCTGGTATATCCATTAATTCTGCATTAGTATTTCTGCTTAAAGAAAGTAAAAAGAAACAAGACAGAGGAATAAGGATGATACATGCAGTTATCATCGCAATATTATTATATGCAAATATGGAGTTCGCAATCACAAACAGATAAATCCATATCAGGCTGTATACAATGCCTAATATGGTCAGGAATATTTTATATTTATGATTTAACCAGCCATCTATTATTACTATCCAAAAAATGCATTCTGCCAATGAATAAATATTATAAATCCACAAATTATTTGTCTGTTGAGAAGCCAGAATATTTGCTACTAATTCAGTAATCAAAGCATAGAGAAAGAAAAAAACGAGTGCTCTATATTTTAGCCTCTGCGGGTAGGTTGTTGAATAAAAGCCGGAAACAACCGGCAAAAGTATAGAGACACTCGATATTACTGAAAATGGGACATTCATTTAAGTTTAAAAATGAATTGAAAAGAGGTCAAATATTTAAATCATTATCAATGGAACAGAAAACTGGGCATGGGCGACCCCATTCTGCAAGTTGTTTATCTGCTCCCACAATATCATTTCCATCAGGATCATATGCTGCTAAAACCAATGTAATAAGATTATCTTTATCCAGGGCAAAATAGCATCTCAAGCCATTGCTTCCTTGCTGTTCTACCACCCGCAATATTGCTTCTTTATTAAACGCTATTGCTCTACGGTTTCCATTCTCAGTAAAAAAAGCGGAATTGCGATACGCGGTGGTCATTATCTTCGCCTCCGGTAAACTAATTTCATGTGTATCTGCCATAGTTTAATATTAATTGAGAGATGTAAACGTACTTCCTATCCATCTATAACACCTAAAATTAATATTTAAGAATACCATTAAATATCTTAATGTTTGATTTTGAGGAGTTTATTTTTCAAATAGGGTATTTTAACAGGTCGTTATTTGCGTAGAAGTACGCAAACTTTGCGTACTTCTACGCGCATATTTAATGTCTTTTGATTGAGAGGAATAACGAATTGGTGGGATTTCAGCTAAATCCACTGAGGAGTTGCGTGATGAATTCAAAATCAAACAGCATTTCAGTGAGCATAACCTCTTTTACATTTAATTCTTTCAATGGCTGGTTTTGATCTTATCTATCTTTGGCACCGGAATCATCATGCAGCAATCCATGCTGCTTTCCTTTTTTAAAACATGAAAAAAAATCTTTTTATTGCCTTTGAAGGTATTGACGGAAGCGGAAAAAGCACGCAGGTAAAACTTTTGTCTGATCAACTAACGAACGCTGGACATAAAGTGTATTCCACTTTTGAACCCACTGATAGTCCCATTGGCACCCTCATCAGAAATATTTTCAACCATAAAATGGAATCCGACCACCGAACCATTGCTGCACTTTTTGTAGCTGACAGGTTAGATCATTTGTTAAATAAAACCCATGGCGTTTTAAAAAAATTAGAAGAAGGATATACTGTAATTACTGACCGTTATTATTTTTCCTCTTACGCCTATCATGGTGTGCACATGCCAATGGATTGGGTAATTGAATCCAATGCTATCAGTGCCGGTTTGTTGCGCCCTGATATAAATATTTACATTGATATTGCTCCCGACACAAGCATGGACCGCCTCTCCAAAGGAAGAACATCAATGGAACTTTATGAAACACGCGAAAATCTAAAAATGGTGAGAGATAAATACTTCGAAGCTTTTGAACAGCTTAAATTCAAAGAGCATATTTTTATTACTGATGGCAATCGCTCTGCTGATCTTATAGCTGATGATATCTGGAACGAAGTTGCCGCTATGGTAGTTTAAAGTAAATAGCTTCGGCCTTTACTTTTTCATCAGTCTGCCCCGGTAAAAATGCTTGTTGCTTCTAAGCAGATAAAAATACAACCCCGGCTCAAGCATCTCCGCATTAATGGTCGTTTCATTATCATTAATAACTACCTTATTAATCGGTAGCACCAGCGCCCCCGCTATATTCCTTATCTCCAAACTATAATCACCATTATCCGTTTCACCCCGTGGTAATTGCAAAATAAATTCTTTGGTAAAGGGTTGTGGATAAACTGATAATTGTTCTTCCGGTTCACTGCTTACATCACTGATCATTCTTGAACCGCAATTAGTAACCTTTACACTTTTTGATCCTGATAGCGCAGTACAACCTATGCTGTTTGTCACTCTCACACGATAGCTTCCTGTAGTTTTTGCAGCATACGACTGCTGAACCGCACCTGCAATAGGAGTAGAAACCTGCAACCATTGATAAGTAAAACCGCTGCCTGCATTCGCTGTCAAAATCACACTGTCACCAGTGCATATTGTTAGCGAACCTGATGCTGTTACCGTTGCTGTCGGGTCAACTATTGGTATCGCTTTAGCAGTGGATGCCTTAGTACATCCTGCAGCATTGGTGGCAATTACGCGGTATGAACCTTTCGCCTGGGTAACATATACCTTATCATTAGCACCCGGTATATTCACAAGGTTATTTTGCCATTGATAAGCAGTGGCACTCGCAGCAGTTAATGTAACCATGCTATCCTGACATACATCAAATTGGTCCGATACCGTAAAACTGGCTACCGGAAGTGGAACACTCACCGGAACTGCCTTTGCCGTGGCTGCCTTGCTGCAACCTGCGCTATTGGTAACAATAACCCGGTATGATCCCTTTGTCTGTGTACCATACACCTGGTTATTCGCACCTGGTATATCCGTCATGTTTTTCTGCCATTGATAACCAAGTCCTGTACCAGCATTTGCAGTTAAGGTCACCAGGCTGTCATTACAAAAATCCAACTGATCGGTAATGGTAAACGATGCGGCAGGAAGCGCTGAAACCGTTATAACAGTTGCTGCTGAAGTTGCACTGCATCCATAACTATCAGTAAATATTACAGTGTAGCCTCCTGCACTGCTGGCTGAATAAGTAGCGCTGTTCGAATTAGCAATCGCGGTTTTTCCTTTATACCATTGAAATGATCCCGGTGAAGGATTATAGGTTGCCGTTATCAATTGAGAAGTGCCGCTGCAGATTACCCTGTTGCCTGCCGGTGAAATAGCAATAGCAGGCGCAGTGATGGTGAGCGATACACCCGCTGAAACACCCTTGCAACCATACTGATCAGTGATGGTTAAAGTATAAACTCCTGTAGTATTAACACTTATACCTGAAGTAGTTTCTCCTGTTGACCATTGATAAAACGAAGCAGGACTTGCTGAATATACTGAAATTGACTGACCCGGGCATGCCCGTGATGAAGTTGCATTAATTGTTGCTTCTGGCGTTTGCCTTAGTGGTACCGAAACAGGATCAGACACTGCAGCACACCCCATGCTGTCATTTACAGTTACTGAATAATTTCCCGAATCTTTTACATAAATAAATGCCTCAGTAATTCCATTGCCCCATAAAAAAGACTGATAATTTCCTGTGCTCAGCTTTGCAGAATCGCCTGCACATATTCCTGTTTTATCAGCTATGATAACCGGTTTTTCCGGGATATCCATCACCACTTTAAACGTATCCGAAACACCGGAACATCCACTGGCGATGGTAATGCTTACAGTATAGTTTCCCGAATCTGCTACTGATATAGATGAAGTAGTTTCACCCGTGCTCCATAAAAAAGTTGCCCCCTGGCTGCAGAACAACGTAAGGCTGCTGCCGGCACACAATGCCCCTTTACCGGTTGACGAAGTTATTACTGGTTTCACCATGGATGCATTAATTACCATGATGCTGTTGCTCGTCACACTTAAATTATCTGCATCCTTCATCATTAAATTATATACACCATTCACCTTCGCCACATACTGTTGCTGCGTTGCACCTGTTATTAATCCACCGTTTCTATACCATTGGTAGCTCTGTCCTGTTCGTGTGGTTGAAAGTATAACAGAGTCTGATGAACAGATTGCCGGATTCCGGTCTTCCGTTATTACAAGGTTATTGGCAATCATAAATTGATAAAACGCAGCAACTCCTACATTCCTCGCATTCGTCAGCCACGGTCCCTGGTATACATCCGTAGTTCCTGCATAATAAATAGCCGGCAGGTAACTGATTTTATCCGCATTGGTTGATACCGAAAGCTGAAGCTTTAGTGTATCATGACAAGCTGCACCGTTCACAATATCTGTAGATCCGTTCAGATATAAATAATCCCGCATATCATAACCGTTATATGCATTGGGCCAACCTATCTCCTGGTCAAATACCAGTGATATCTCCGTATTATCACTATTGGTATAAGCAGCACTTACTAAGTGAGGCGGATTACTGCCTGTAACTTCCGGCTTACCTATTAACTCATCACAAAACTGGTAATATAACTGCGATGCAAGCCCCTGGTAACCCACAGTAGTAAAATGGCAGCCGTCAAATTCCGGCAAACCCACCGTGGGAGTAACTGTAACATCAGGATATATATTTTCCAATGATCTTAACACCTCCCGCAATTGCTGATGATACTGCATGGCGGGAGATATAATACATCCCGGTCTTGTCTGTATCACCACAATCTTCTGCAGACTGCTATAATCCTGTTTCCACGCATTATACAGTTGCGCAAACCGTCCTGCATAATTCACATATTCAATATCCCCGTCACTCTCACCCTGGTACCATAACAAGGCTTTGGCTTTATTCTCCACATGCGCCTTTTGTGCCCGGTAAAGCAGTCTTCCATAATAAGAGCTCACATCTGCATGATCTGCCAATGGTAAATGATCAATAATTTTTGAACTCGACCGTCCTCCGTTAATTACACATACCGGTATGCCTGTTGTATCTGCAAACATCCTCGCTAACCGCATTGCCCACACACCTATGCTCATGCGCGAATTACCATTTGCTCCATTCGCCATTCCCCAGGCAGTGTCAGCAAGGCAGGTGGCATCCACATTATTTTGCGTGCCGAATGATCGTATCCAAATATTCAGCGGGTCAGTGCCCGGTCCGTTTGCCACTGCCACAGCATTACTCTGCCCCATTACAATATACACATCACCGCTGCATACACTGTCAGCAGTAATCACCAGAGCGGCTCCACTGCTATTGTATAAATACATCTTAAACCGGTAATGACTTTTTTCAGCATGTATCTTATAATTTTTCTCAAAGGGCGCAGTGCCACCGTTGTAATTCAGCGTCAGTGCTGAACTGTCAGCCAGCGCACCATTTTTATGCATCGTAAAAATTGCATTCGTAAATCCGTTTGTATTAACCAACCCCGAAACAGTTACAGTAGCCGAATCATTTGCATCCCGTGGATACAACTGCATTGAAACAGGGCGCGCATTAAAAACCACCTGTGCCATCGTGACCGGCAAAATAAATACAGTTAAAAAGACAATAAGTAAAAATCTTAATTTCATAATCCCGGATATCATTTATTACAGAAAAAAATGTGCCTGTAACACCGCAAAAATAACAGCCTTCACACTGCCTTCAGATAAAAAATCATTTCATTGGTAAAATTAAACTTTAATTGGGCTGACACTCCCAAATACCTGACCAAATCCTCATTACTCCTCTTGACACAGTTTTGTGAACGCTCTCCCCATGTGTATCCGCAATTTCCCCAACAGATGCTCTTAACCGCCTTCCGCCAATGTTTAATGCACTATTTTTTACCTGCAATTCCATCCCGCCAACAGTTAATGGCATAAACACAAGCCGCAACCCCGTCCGCACTCCATCCAATTCCATCTACAACACCCATTAACCGCTTTCCGCCCCCGCACAATTCCGTTCGCACTCCATCCAATTCCATCTGCAATACTTATTAATCCCATTCCGCTCACCCGCAATCCCGTCAACGCTTCATGCAATCACATCCCCTCCATCAGCAACGACATTCCGCTTCCCCGCAACGGTATTCCGCCTATTCGCAATAGCACTAACAACAACCCAAATGGCATAAAACCACTTCGCAACCGCATCCCGTGGCAGTTAAATCCCACCAAACTTTTTTTCAACGGCATGTTATGTTAAATGGAGAAGGGAAGGATTTTAAGAAAATATGCACCAAATTAATTCTTTAATCGAATAAATAAAAGCGAATTACCGGCCTCCATTAAAAATAATAAACCACCTATTATGATTAATCAATCTGTATTATTATTGCAAATCTTATATGAACCAAAACCCTGAACAACTTGCCCGTGACCAAATAGACACCGCTTTGCTGCGATGTGGTTGGGTTATTCAGGACAAGTCACGAATAAATTTACAAGCGAACATTGGTGTTGCAGTTCGTGAATTTCAAACCGATATTGGACCAGCCGACTATGTTTTATTTGTTGACGGCAAACCGTGTGGAATAATTGAAGCCAAACGGGAAGAAGAAGGACACCGGTTAACTTTTCACGAAAGCCAAAGCGAAGATTATTCAAAAGCAAAACTCAAACATCTTGACAACAAACCTTTGCCATTCGTTTATGAAAGCACAGGAGAAGTAACACGGTTCACCGATTTCAGCGACCCAAAGCCACGGTCAAGAGAAGTGTTTTCTTTTCACCGACCAGAAACTTTTCGTGAGTGGTTGAAGAAACCAAAAACTTTAAGAGGAAGATTTTCTGACTTACCCGTTTTACCCGTTGACGGTTTAAGAGAATGTCAAATTATTGCCATCAACAATTTGGAAACTTCTTTCAAAGAGAACCGACCAAAGGCATTGATACAAATGGCAACAGGTTCGGGAAAAACTTTTACCGCCATCACTTCTATTTATCGTTTACTTAAATTCTCAAAAGCAAAACGCATTTTGTTTTTGGTTGACACCAAAAACTTAGGCGAACA
>JANLUX010000017.1:0-3588 GCA_031363705.1 Bacteroidota bacterium | reverse complement strand
CAACCAATTAACAAGTTTGAATGTTTCCGCCAATTCGACTCTTGGTACTTTATACTGTAACAGCAATTTCTTAACAAGTTTAGATGTTTCTGCCAATACAACTCTTGGAGTTTTGATCTGTAGAGCCAATCAACTAACAAGTTTGAATGTTTCCTCCAATACATCCATCGGTACTTTGCTCTGTGACAGCAATCAAATAACGAGTTTGAATCTCTCAGCAAATATATTTCTTGATGAGTTGTGGTGTCAAAACAATCAATTAACGAGTTTAAATGTTCAAAACGGATACAATACAAATTTGACGAGTTTTAATGCAACCAGCAACCCCAACCTCACCTGCATACAGGTGGATAATGTTGCTTATTCAAATGCTAACTGGAGTGCAGGTAAAGATGCCACTGCAAGTTTTAGTACGAATTGTGGCGCAACAGCTGTGCCTGATATTGATAAAGCAGCTACAATACATCTATTTCCCAATCCTGCCAACAACCATGTTACCATTGCATTAGGAAGCATCAGCAAAAAAGTTGAAGTAACCATCACCGATATTACAGGAAAAATAATTTACAAAACCACCGCAACAGAAACGCAAAAGATAGAAGTGAATACTAAAGATTTTGCAGAGGGAGTTTATTTAGTACAAATTCAATCAGGAGAAAATTTGCAGACGAAGAAATTGATGGTAACACAATAAATTGTAGACTAAAAAATATTCGCTTTATAATTTAAGACAGTCACCGCTACAAAAGTTTCTCCTTGAGAAAACTTCCCGTTATTGATGCTGCACAATTTGCCAGGTCTTCAGGAGTTCCTTCAAAAATCAGGTGACCTCCATTTTCTCCTCCATCCGGACCGAGATCAATAATCCAGTCGGCAGATTTAATCACTTCTAAATTATGTTCGATAACAATTAACGTGTTTCCGTTTTTTACCAGTGCATTAAATGCGTCTAAGAGTTTTCTTATGTCATGAAAATGCAAACCCGTGGTGGGTTCATCAAAAACAAAAAGTGTGTTGGACGCATGATTTCCTTTAGTGAGAAAAGATGCAAGCTTGATACGTTGTGCTTCACCACCACTCAGTGTGCTGCTGCTTTGTCCTAATCGTATATAACCTAAACCAACATCAGCCAGCGGTTGAATCTTTGCACTGATTTTTGTGTGCGTTGAATGATACTTGCTGGGTCCTTCGGTGATAGCAAAAAATTCCAATGCTTCATCCACTGTCATTTCTAAAATATCAAAAATATTTTTCCCACGGTATTCAATGGATAATATTTCTTCTTTGAAACGTTTGCCTTTGCATTGCTCACACTTTAAATGAATGTCAGCCATAAACTGCATTTCCACAGTAATAACTCCTTCACCCTGGCACATATCACAACGTCCTCCTTCCACATTAAATGAAAAATGAGATGGTTTCATTCCACGTTGGCGGGAGAAAGGAAGGTCAGCATACAATGCACGGATGTCATCATAAGCTTTAATATAGGTGACAGGATTAGAGCGTGATGATTTTCCAATCGGGTTCTGATCAACTAATTCTGTGGAAGTAATATCAGTGTATTGTCCATCGAGCTTATCAAAATTTCCTGTCTGCTCACCATAGCCGCCTGAAAGTTTTCGCAAAGCAGGATAAAGAATTTTTTTAACCAAAGATGTTTTTCCTGAACCACTGACTCCGGTAACAACTGTCATGATGCCAAGCGGAAATTTTACACTGATGTTTTTAAGATTGTTTTCACGGGCACCGTTGATACCAACATATTTTTTCCATTTTCTGCGGTGATCAGGCAAAGGAATTTTTTCCGTATGATTTAAATATTGTGCAGTAAGGCTTGAACCACTTAAAGCAAGTTCGCGGAAATCTCCCTGGAAAACCAATTGTCCGCCACCGGTTCCTGCATAAGGTCCAATATCAATCAGCTGATCAGCAGCACGCATAATTTCTTCGTCATGCTCCACAACTATAACTGTGTTGCCAATTTTTTGTAATGATTTTAAAACAGTAATTAAACGATGTGTATCACGCGGATGCAATCCAATACTTGGTTCATCCAAAATATACATGGAACCCACCAAACTGCTTCCAAGTGAAGTTGCAAGATTAATTCTTTGTGATTCTCCACCGGATAAGGTATTGCTTAAGCGATTCATGGTGAGATAACCCAAGCCAACATCATCTAAAAATTGTAAGCGATTAATTATTTCAGTCAACAGTCGTTTTGCAACAATGGCATCATGCTCATCAAGGTTTATGTTTTTGAAAAATTGTAAACTGTCTTTCACCGGCATCAATACCAATTCATTGATGGAGATATTATCAATCTTAACATACTGTGCATCTTTACGCAATCGTGTTCCTTTACATTCAGGACAAATTGTTTTTCCACGATAACGCGAGAGCATCACACGGTATTGAATCTTGTAAGTTTGTTCTTCAACGTGTTTAAAGAAATCATTCAGCCCTCCGAAATATTTATTGCCAGTCCATAAAAGTTCTTTGTGATAATCGCTTAATTCAAAGTATGGTTTGTGAATAGGGAAATCAAACTTATAAGCAGTCATCACCAGCTTGTCATTCCACTCTTTCATTTTTTCGCCACGCCATGCCACGATTGCACCATCATAAATGGAAACACTTTTATCCGGTATTACCAGCTCTTCATCAATACCAATCACTGAACCAAACCCTTCGCAGTTTTTGCAGGCACCATAAGGATTATTGAAGCTGAAAAGATGTGTGGTGGGTTCTTCAAAAGTGATACCGTCTAATTCAAATTTGTTGCTAAATTCATGCACGTCATCGCGAACAGACGCGTCATCGCGATCCCGATTGGATCGGGAGAAGCGATCTGTTTGTTCAGAGGAAGGAACGCTTTCCATAGCGGCAGATTGCTTCGTACTTTCTTTTACGTCATCGCGAGGCACGAAGCGATCTGTTTGTTGAGAGGAAGGAACGCTTTCCATAGCGGCAGATTGCTTCGTGCCTCGCAATGACGATATATCCCATACTTTACACACACCATGTCCTTCATTAAAAGCTGTTTGTACTGAATCAGCAAGACGCGTTCTTAATTCATCATTTATCTCTCCACTTAACGCAATTCGGTCAATTAAAATTTCAACACCTTGCAATTGTTGGTTAATGCTTTGAGGTAATGATTCTTCTTTTTTCTTGCGTTGAGTTTTAACAGATTTTAAAACAGGTTTTGCCGAGGTAGTTTCTTCAGCATAAGTTTCAATGTCTTTTAATTCTCCATTTACCAAAACACGTGTAAATCCTTTTTGAGTTAGAATGGCTAACTCTTCCTGTAATGTTTTTCCATCATGCAACCATAATGGAGCAGATAAATAAAAACGTCCTTCACGCTTCGATAAAATTGAATCCACCACATCAGCAACTGTATCTTTTTTTACAAGCTGTCCGCTGATGGGAGAATAAGTTTTTCCAATACGTGCAAAAAGTAATTTGAGATAATCATAAATCTCCGTACTCGTGCCAACTGTTGAACGCGGATTACGTGTATTAACTTTTTGCTGAATAGCAATAGCAGGTGCAATACCCAAAATATAATCTACTTCCGGC
>JANLUX010000008.1:0-25735 GCA_031363705.1 Bacteroidota bacterium | reverse complement strand
CGAAGCTTTAACAAATGGCAAGGCATATAACTGGCTGGAGTATTTAAGCAACACGATTGGTGCACGTTTGTCAGGTTCACCACAGGCAAGGAGATTCAATGCAGGTTGAAAAAATATTTGCCTGGAAAAAATTATTTGAGCAATATGGTTTACATGTATGGCAACGTGGTTATGGCGGGGCAGATATTGATCACCTGAAAGACCAGGGAACATTATTAATTGGTCTTTCACCGGATTCACAACGCTACTTTGATTTACATCATGCAGCCACTGATACTTTTGATAAAGTAAATAAACGGGAATTGGAATTAGGTGCTGCAAGTATGGCTGCATTGGTGTATATGATTTCGGAGTATGGGTTGAAGTAAATGAGTTTAAGGTTTAAAGTTTAAAGTTGTGTGCATGACACTCAGTTTATTTTAATAATTTTTTTTGAAAAATATTTTCCTGAGCTCTCAGAAGTATTCAATAAATAAATTCCTGCGGAAATATTTTTTAGATCTATCAGATAATTTTCAATAGATAATTTTTCAACCTGAACTTTTTGACAGCGTCCTTCAACATCAACTAACTGAAGTTGCAAATCATTTTTAAAATCTCCGAATACAAATAAATGATCAGTTACAGGATTTGGATAAGTTATAAATGTTGAAGAAGAAATTTCATAGTTAACAGTTATCAGAGAAACATCCATTACATAAACTCCTGCTGATTGTGTTCCTATCCATAACTTTCCATCCGGTGCAAAAGCAATACATTGAATATAGTTATCGGTTAGAGGAGAATTTAGCGAATTCCAAACAGAGTATTGCAATCCGGATTTTCTGACGATTCCGGAATCAACAGTACCGGTCCATATGTCTCCGTTGTCTGTAATTTTTAAAGAGGTTAAACCGGAAGAAGGATAACCGGCAGATGCATTAAGATTAAACCAGCCACCTCCTGCAACTTTTGCAATGAGTCCATTTGCAGGTGATGCCATCCAGTAATTTCCATTTACATCTTTATCAATATCAAGAATGGAATTATCGGGAATGGCTGAATTTGCAATCGTATAGGTGGTGATGGTTGAGTCATTAATAATATTAAGTCCGCCATTTACTGTACCTGTAATTTTATCATTGTTATCAGGATCAATAAAAATGCGTGCAATATTATCAGATGCAAAAGAAGAATTTAATGTATTGTAATTAGTCCATGTTTGAGCAGTATCAATTTTTACAAGTCCATTGGTTGTCGCAATCCATGTGTTACCTGTCTGATCGAATTTTATATCGCGAACATAATCATCCGGCAAAGGTGAGTTAAGTGTATTAAGTGTTGTCCATGTTGAGTCATCAAATTGTGTTAAGCCACCTGACAAAGTTCCAATCCATTTAATGTTATTAGAATCAATTGTTATGCAACGGATAGCATCATCGGGCAATCCTCCATTGGTATTAAAAGTATGATATATCGTCCAGATTGTATCTTTTAACTTCGCTAAACCGTAGTCAGTTCCAATCCACACTGCACTGTCATTTGCAAAGGCAATTGAACGCACTGAATTTTCTGGCAACGGAGAATTACTTTGACTGAAATAAGTCCAGCCATTTTGAGCAGATGAAATAACAGAATATAAAACAGAAAAGAATATCAGCGTAATTTTATTGTAAATCATTTTACCATTGCATTCATCATTACACTATGAAGATATTTACTGTTCTATAACCAGGCGTTTAGTGATGTTTATGCTATTGTTCTTAAACGACAACAGGTAAATTCCAGAGGGAACGTCTTTCAGATTTATTACATAACTGTTTCTTCCTTCGTGTGTAATTATATTTTGTGAATACACCTTTTTGCCAATTATATCTGTTAATGTCAGATAAGTATGATCACTTTTATCTGATTTAAATAATATTTCTACATAATTATCTGCAGGATTCGGATAAAGATTCAAATCGTTTTCATTAATGAATTCATCATTTGATAACTTAGGGCAGGAGCTGATTGTAACTGATAAAGTACGTGCACTTCCGTTTCCGCAATCATTGTGTCCGCGCACAGAAACATTTCGATTGCCTGTAGTCATTCCAAAATTTACTGTTACTGAAGTGGTACCTTGTCCGGATGCAATAGTTCCGCCTGAAGGTACTGTCCAAATATAGGATGATGCATATGGAATTGCAGCTATAGAATAAGCAACACCTGTCTGACTTGTACATACATTTGTTAAACCTGAAATCGACCCGGCAATCTGTGGGTAAGAGCGAATTGTTTTATTGCGTAATGAACTTACCCCACAATTATTAGCGGCCTGAACTGCGATTGTTCCTGAATTAAATGCCGGATCAAATGAAATATTTACCGCATTACTATTAGCGTTTCCGGTAATGGTTGCACCTGAAGGAAGAACCCAGCTATAACTCATTCCTGCAACAGCAGTAGCTGAATATGGCTGAATAGAACTGCAAACACCAAACCCATTGCCTGAAATAGCAGAAGGCGTTCCGGGAGTATTAAGACTTAAAGTACGGGTACGAGGTAACCCATTCCCACATCCGTTTGATGCAATAACTGAGAGTGTTCCACCACTGAAAGTAGAATGGATGCTCACATTAATTGAATTCGTTCCTTGTCCGTTTGTAATTGTCATTCCCGATGGTAACGACCAGTTGTAAGAATATGCACGTGCTACAGGCAGTACTGAAAACGTTGCTACGTCACCCTGACACAATCTGATTGGTCCGTTTACTGAACCCGGAGTTCCAGGTGAACTTGCCTGTGCTGAAAAAGGAATGCATGAGTTATTGCTTCCACAATTATTGGTTGCAACAAGGCAAATATTACCGTTGGTTATACTTGTTGTATTAATATTTATTGCAGTAGTTCCCTGTCCGGTTGTTATAGTTGTATTGGATGGAACAGTCCAGCTGAATGATTGTGCCCCTGTAACACCTGTGATATTATAGCTCCCATTGAAGGGAAGACAAACAGCTGACGTTCCGGTAATGGATGATGTAAACACAGGTGAAGTATTCACTGTAACTGTTACGTATGAAGTGTCACTACAGTTGTTTGAACTGCCTACTACTCTATAAGTTGTGGTGGAAGCCGGATTTGCAGTAACGCTTGTACCGGTAATGGCACTTAAGCCTGATGATGGTGACCATACATAATTATTTGCACCACTTGCAGTTAAAACAGTAGAGCCACCTGCGCAAATTGGTGCGGGGTTATTGGTGGTGACGTTTAAATTTCCTCCAACATTTACTGTAGTGGATTGTGAACCGATGCAGCCGGTTCCGCTTTCTGTAACATTAACTGTATATGTGATTGTAGCATTAGGATTTGCTGTTGGATTTTGATTTAAGGAACTGAATCCTGCAGGTGTAGAACTCCATGAATAATTCAGGACAGCAGGTACAGTATTGTTCACGGTAAGTGTCCAGTTGTTTATTGTTCCAACATCATTACCTGCCTGGTCAATCACTTTTAATGTCCATGTGCCGTTAATATTTCCTGTCAAAGCACTGAAAGCCCCTTCAGGTGTATAGCTACCGGTAAAAGGCGCAGATCCTGAAACAATTGAAGTGACTGCTGAAGCACTGAAAATAGTATTTACAAAATTGTCTCCGCTTCCTCCTCTGCGATTACTCAGGTTAATTGTATTGCCTGAAGGAGAAATTAGTTGAATCAACAGGTCGCCATCATAAGTATGTGTAATATTTATTTTAACTGAAACAACGGATGTGGATGATAGCGTTGACGGGTTAATACCACTTACTGTTAGTGAACTTGATGCACCTGTAGGATTGGTATCAGGAATAGCAACACTTGTATTGCTTGTAAAAGCTGCAGGTGAAGTTGTTGTTCCGCTTCCGGGAGCAGTAGCATTTAACTGCACTAAATCTCCGGGACAAGTTGCGTTAGGAATGGCTGAGGCTGTTACGTTAAAAGGAGTTACAGTTACTGTTGTAGTGGATGAAGTAGTAGCACAGGAAGTTCCGGTGTTTACTGTAACGTTATAATTTCCTGACTGATTAATGGTGATGGATTGAGTTGTTGCTCCGTTCGACCATGCATAATTTTGCGCTGCAGCACAAGTAAGTGTAACACTTCCTCCTGTGCAAAATGTTGTAGGACCACTGGCAGTTATTGTTGGAACCGAACCTGACTGCTGTGTAAGGTTTACCGGAACTGCCATCACATTATTGTTGTCATTTTCCTCACGGAACAAATTCAGGTTATCAACCTGCACTACTATCCAGTATTGACCGTTACATAATCCAGCAGGAAGATTAATCCACATCCCGTCTAAACTTTGTGAGTAAGTATCCAGGAATCCTGCGGAAATTCCTTGTACGGTATTTGAGCAACCATAATTGCCACCACCCAATCCATAGTTTTGAATGTTAGTGGAGTTAAGTGTGTTTCCTGCAGAGTCAACGCAGTAGCCGCTGTTGCCATTACAGGATCCGATATCGAGTAAGCAAAATGCAAGTTTGGACCCTGTACCGATAATGGGCCATGTGAGCGGATCAGGATTGGAGGTTTGGGTTCGCAGTGTATAAATGCCCCAGTTATCAATGTGCTGATGTCCATGTGATGGATGATAAGTCATGCTCCCTGATGGATAATCCGTATAACGCATGGTATCATCCGGACTTTTATGATAAACGCGTTGTTTAATTAACTGCTTTGGCGGAAGCCCTGTGTTCGGACACGTGGATTGATAAACATAAAAAGTATCTGTTCCGCATATCCAAACACTTTGCCCACGCGTTTCCAATGGTCCATGACCAATATTGGGAGTGGAAACAGAAATACGCAACCGTGCGTCATTACCATTGCAGGGAGGATTACAAACCTGAGGATATTCAATGTGACCATTACTTCCGTAAATAAGCAAATTTGGTCTCGACACAGTAATGTCAGGAAGCAAATCGCAATTGTTGCCTCCACCTTTGCATATACATGTTGTGGATAAATTGAGTGTGCACTGCGTATATCCTGAAAAAGTTAAAAGTGACAGTACTACAGCTACAAGTAGTTGTTTCTTCATGGTTTAATTTTTAAGTTTAAAGGGTTATTGCTTTGGAGCATGAAAGATACGGGAAGTTTTTCAGCCACCAAACTTTTTTACTTTTGAAGACGAAATAAGTAAAACAATGGAGCAATTACCCAATACGATTTCTGAGTATCATCAATATTACATCCATCTTATTAAAACAGACGATATTTTACATGAATTGAAACGTCAGGGCGATGAGTTTACCTCTTATCTAAGCAAGTTATCCGAACCACAAAGTAATTATTCATACGCAAAGGGCAAATGGACGATTAAGGAAATTGCAGGACATGTTGCAGATTCAGAACGCGTTTTTGCTTACCGTGCATTACGCTTTGCGCGGAATGATAAAACAGCTTTGCCCGGGTTTGAACAGGATGATTATGTTGCCTCAGCAAATTTTAATAAACGCACGATGATTGACCTTATAGAGGAATTAAAGTTAATACGCGCTTCTAACATTGCACTTATTAAAACATTCTCAGAGGAGGAATTAAACAGGTGCGGAACTGCAAGTGGTAATTTATACACTGTAAAGTCATTAGTTTATATGATTGCCGGACATCAGAAACATCACCTGAACGTGTTGCAGGAAAAATATTCAGAAGCGAACTAATGCAGTAACTTCTCTACAGTTTCACTAAACTCTTTCTTGTAAATTTCAAAATCTTTTCCCGTTGCAGGACCTGAAAAACCTGCATGCACTTTAACTACTTCACCTTTTCTATTTAAAAATATTGTTGTAGGATAAGAAAAAAAATTCGTGATGCCCGGCAATGCATTTATTACAGCATTTTTTCCGGTGGTGCCTGCAATTAAAAGAGGATAGGGTATTTGATAGCGCTGTTGCAATCGTTTAAGATTTGCTGATGCTTTTTTAAAATCATTTGTCTTTTCAAATGCGAGTCCTATTATTTCCAGATCTTCTTTATGATGTTTGTTATAATAATCAACAAAGTATTTTGTTTCATCCAAACAATTAGGACACCACGACCCCATTATCTGCAACAGCACAACTTTATTTTTAAAACGCTGATCGCTTAATGAAACCAAATTATTATCCACATCAGGAAAATTAAATTGTAACGGCTTGTTTACCGAAGTGATTTTATTTGCATCGGGTAATTCAATTTTATTATTCCGCTGTGCCCACCAGTTTGATTTATTATGATTGCCTGACCAGAAAGTTCCCTGCATTTTGTCACCATTAATAATTCCGCGATATAACCAGCAATGCGATCCGTCAAATGTGCTCAGCCATAATGTATCACCATTTACAATTCCTGAGAGATAACGGTGATCGCCCGATTCAGAAAGAAATGTACCATTTACCATCTGGTCTTTTTGCGTGAACACACCAATGGCAAGTGATGAATCAGGAGTGCCTGCATTAAGATAAGTTTCCCATCTGCCACCCACGTTTTTATGTTTTGAGGTTGTTGGAATAAACCGTAAAGCATTTCCATATTCAGCATTAAAAATAATTTGCGGAACTTCTTTGCGTGCATAGTTGATCCATACACCCTGCATTTTTTTATTATCAATCTTTAATCTGAATTCTGATTCAAACACAGGTAGTTTCACAATCATAGAATCATCTTTAAATGTGATTTCATCACAACGTATGTGTTCATCACCATTAATAATTTCCATAACGTATTTTTCCTGTTGTTGCTTGATTTCAAAATTGAACGGAAGAGACGCATCGGGCAATGTTAGTGTTGCACGCCAGATGCCAAGTAGTATTTGAATGGAAGCAATCATTAGTTTATATTATTAAGTTACATGTGCAAAACGATAAAAAAACATGAATGAAAAAAAACGGTGCAGCGCATTCGTGTTTCATAAAGGTTCGTATTGTGGATAAAGAAAATCATTTTATAAATTTTGCAATAATGGTATAATTTGTTTTTCGGGCTAACATTACTTCCTGCGATCCGTTAATAGAAAAACCTTCAGCCGGTGTGTAGGTATAATTGTTTTTGGATTTATAATAACTGTTGGATGTTTCTTTGTCAACTTGTATTCTTTTCACCTGATTATTTTCAAAGCTGACCAGTAATTGACGAACCGGTAATGAAGATTCACGGGCAAGATATTTGACTCTCATTTCTCCCGCTGCAAAAGTTGTATCGGTAAAATAAGAATGAAACCATGAAGGCTTATTAATATCACAATCGAAAAATGGTTTTAATTCATTTTGCCAATTGACAGTATTAAACATTTTTTCTTCTGTCTTACTGTCTTTGGATATCTGTTTTTGAAGTTTTGTATGTTGTTTATTCAATAAGTCAACCTGTTGTGAAAAATATTTATTCAAATCGAAATAGGGTTTTGTTTCTTCTGAAAGTTCTGTTTTGTTACTGCAACTTGCAAGCAAAAGAAAACATAAGAGTAAAATTTTATTAATGCAAACATGCAAAGGCGAAAAAAAATATTTTGAGTTAATGTGTTCGCAGCAATTCATGTTCAAGTTAAATCTGTGCACCCATTGCACGCGCCTGGTTAAAATATTGATCTGCTTTTATGGTATCACCTAACACGCGATAGGTGATGCCGAGATTAATTACGGCTTTAACATTTGAGGGGTCAATCTGAACAGCTTTTTCATAATAAATTTTCGCGCTGTCGCTCACCTTCATTGCTCCGTAACAGTTACCAATGTTATTGTATGCATCGCCATAATCCGGTTCAATAGAAATTGCTTTACGATATTTCTCCAACGCTGTTCTGAAATCGCCTGCTTTGGCATAAGTGTTTCCCATGTTATAATAAGCTTTGCTGAAATCAGGCTTTATCTCAATGGCTTTATTGAGCGCTTTAAGGGCTTCCTGAATTTTTCCTGCGTCAGTATAATGCAATCCTAAATTATTAAACGCTTCTGATGATTTTGGATCTAACTCCGTTGCTTTAGTAAGGTCGGCAATTGCTTCATCGTATTTTCCTGCTGTACCATAAGCCAGCCCGGATGCAATATAAGCTTCTGCATCTTTAAACGGGCGATACGAGCGTGATTTCTCAAAGCAGCGTATGGCATTAGCTGCATCTTTTTTTTCCTTGTACGCGATTCCTAAATGATACCACGCATCAGCATATTCAGGAATAAGTGCAACTCCTTTTTCTAATTCATTTATTGATGACTGAAGTAAATTCTGTTTTTTATTTTCATCTTTTTCCTTCAGTGCCTGTTCAACCAGGATGGCACTGCCGTAAGCATAATGTATGCGTGCACTGTTAGGAGAAGTTTTCACATCTTTTGAAAGTAAAGTCAGGTTATCTTTCCAATCCATATTGCGTGCAAATGTGCGGATGCTGAATAATGCACACACAATAAGTAAAGTAAGTGCAACAGGTTGTGCTGTAAGTGTTTTTTGAAATGAAATATTTGCGGATAATTTTTTTGGTTTGAAAAGCTGATATAAAACGGATACTATGCCAATACAAAAACCTAATGAAGGCAGATATAAAAAACGTTCAGCCATTGTAGCTTCAATCAGAAAAAAAATATTGGATACCAAGGACATTGTGATAATAAAAAAAATAATTCCAAATGCAGCAGGATTTTTTTTGTTGAAATTGCGGATAGCATAATAAATGAGAAAGAGATAAATAAACAAGGGTAATAGCGCCTGTAAACTTGCCATTGAAACAATGGGAATAGTATTATAGGAATAATCGAAAACCAAATAAACAGGTGCGACTAACAACAACACATATTTTCCCATTACATAAACTGCTGTTGCAAAACGTTGAAGTGTATCCGTTGCTCCCAATAATGAATTATTAATGAGTTGCAATTGATAATTACCTGTAACAGTTTTTAAAACCGAATATCGGATAATCATAAATAAAACAACTACTCCTGCATAAAGCAAACTCCATTTAATAATTTCACTTCTTTTTTTATCTGTAAAAAACAAAAGTAATAATGGAAAAACCGCCACTAATGTAATCGCACTTTCTTTGGATAGCAATGCAAAAAAATAACAAACAATACTCTTAATAATATTTTGAGTTCCGGATTGACGCGCATGATTAAGTAAAAAATAAAATGCTGCAACAGAAAAAATAAAACATAAAATTTCATCACGGCTTTTAATATTTGCAATTACTTCTGTATGCACGGGATGAACAATAAAAAGTACAGTAGCAACAAACGCAAGCCAGGGTGGATGGTTAATAAACAACGCACTTAAAAAGTAGAACAACAAAAATCCTGTAAGTGCATACAACAACACATTAATTAAGTGACCTAACCATGGCTGATGAGGAGCAATCTGCCACTCTATTGCAAACATCACCAGTGATAAAGGGCGGTATAAACCTTCTGTCCTCTCCCAGAAACCTTTCCGGTAAGGAGTAGTTAAAATTTCAGGAATGGCAGAAATACCTTTGGTGGTTATTTTATTGTTTTCGATTACCGTTCCATCATCAACAGTGTAATCATGATTGATTGTGTTGGCATACAATAAAAATGCAATGGCAGCACAAATAAAAGCAATCATTTTTTTTTGTTTCTTAAAATCAATTACAGGAACTCTTATAGTCTCTGTAGTAGCTTGTTGTATCGGCTTCTTATTCGTGTGGGTGCGTTTCATCAAGGAGCAAAAATAACCTGTTAGGATGAATGGTTAATAAATTTGCTGGTTAGATAGCGTCTCTATTCCGGAACAAGCGAGTCATGAATTGACTTTAAATACTTTGTTTCTTGAACTTATTTTCGCAACCTTTTATTGTTGGCAATATGTTGCTCTAAGGTTTTAGTCTGCTCAATAATCCATTCCACAGCTTTGTTCAGCGGCATGTCTTTAATCTGCAGATAGGCTTTTTCTTTCCAGTCCCACACTTCTAATTGTGCTTTTGATTCTTTATTGTTAGTTGCCATAATCTATAAGTTCAATAGGAGTAATAATTCTGATTGGATGAAAATAATTGTTTTCTGAATTTACAATCATTATTTTTTTTTCCCTGTTTACATTGGCTAAATGTCTGTAATTCCAGCTTACCAGATAATCAATGTAATGCGTAACAGATGCGGCAATATGTAGTGCATCAAATGTTTTTTTTATAGGAATTATTTCTTTGTTGATATATAATTGTGCCAGGAAAGTTATTTCTTCTATGTTATTCAATGGTAAATTTTCAATAAAATAATCATCAATTACTTTTAATAGTTCTTGTCTTTTATTTACATCTTCAGTTTGGTTGATTTCCTGCAAAACAAAGTTGGAAATAAATGTTTGGTATATTCCTGTTTTAACAAAGTTGTTAAAAAAATCAACAGTTATTTCCTTTTTCTCAGGGGTGTCATCTGCAAAAAGAAAATTGATAACCGAAGTATCCAAATATATTTTTGGTTTTACCTTCATTATACAAAATTACGATTTTGAACTAAAGGCAATCAAGGGGTGGTTGAGCCAATTCATAAAATCTATTAAAGAAAATTTATAATACACAATTCGCTCTCATTCTAATCTGTTATAATTTTGGAGTACTAACAAAAAAATATTCATACATAACAAAATGAAAATAGCAATCCTCGGCACTGGTATGGTAGGTAATACCATCGGGTCAAAATTAATACGGTTAGATCATCATGTGATGATGGGTTCACGCACTGCAGAAAATGAAAAGGCGAAAGCATGGGTTGAGTTAAACGGAACAAACGCATCACATGGAACCTTTGGCGATGCAGTAAAATTTGCAGACATTATTTTTTTGTGCACCAAAGGAGAAGTTACATTGGATGTATTACAGAAGATTGATGTAAATGCATTTAAAAATAAAACGGTTATTGATGTTAGTAATCCATTGGATTTTTCGAGAGGAATGCCGCCTTCATTAATTATTTCCAATACTAATTCTCTCGGTGAGGAAGTTCAAAAACTTTTGCCTGATGCCTATGTTGTTAAATCACTCAACATTGTTAATTGCGAAGTGATGGTAAACCCCACAAAAACCAATGGTGATCCAACAATGTTTTTGTGTGGTAATAATAGCGATGCAAAAATATTGGTGAAAAAACTCCTCCAGGATTTTGGTTGGAATGATATAATTGATTTAGGCGATATTACTGGTGCAAGGGCAATGGAAATGATGTTGCCAATCTGGTTACGAATTTACATGGCTACACAGAATGGATATATTGGTTTTAAAATTCTGAGATAGGTTCAGTTTTGTTCAAATTTGATAGCCTCAATCACTTCATTTTCCCGAAGAGGTCTTTCTACAAAGAACATATCAATCTCACCTTTGTTTTTGGCTTTCACTTTTCCCCTGTGAACACATAGGAATTTATCTTTTACTAATTCATAGGTAGTGCCGCTGATATTTACTCTGCCGATTTCACCGGAAGATTCCATTCTTGAAGCAGTGTTAACAGTGTCGCCCCATATATCATAAGCGAATTTTTTAATTCCTACAATACCTGCCACTACCGGACCGGTATGGATACCTAAACGTAATTCAAAAAAAGGTTGTTTTTTTTCTATTCTTTCCTGTTTGTTTTTTTCAATGAACTGTGTCATTTCTAATCCGGCTCTGATAATATCTTCCGGATGAGTATTGTTTGCCACAGGCAATCCTCCTGCGCACATGTATGCATCGCCAATGGTTTTAATTTTTTCAATACCATGCCTGGTAATAATCTTATCAAACTCACTATAACAATAATTAATTTCCTGCACTAATTCTTCAGGAGTTAAGAGTTCACTTGCCTGCGTAAAATTTTTAAAATCAGTAAACAACACACTTACCAGGTCATAGCTCTTTGCTTTAGCTGTTCCGGTTGCTTTAAGTTCTTCTGCGGTTTCTTCCGGTAGAATATTGAGGAGCAATTCATCACTTCGCTTTTTCTCTTTTGAAATGCGGTTACGTTGCATAAAAAATACTCCGGCAAATAATAATACAACTGCAAATCCACCCATGAAGCCATTGCGCACCAGCTTTTGCCGTTTGATTTCCTGTTCTTTTATTTTTCTGTCTTTTGTAAGGAGATCAACCTGTGCCTGTTTTTTATCTATTTCAAAATTGAACAACAGATTTGTTAGTTTCTTATCGGTATCAACATCATAAAGCGTGTCTTTAATTCCAATCAGCAATGTCTGATATTTAAAAGCATTATCATAATCATGTAATTTAGAATAGAAATTTGCAAGCCCCTCATAAATTTCTTTCTTTTCATTATTGGCAGCTATTTCCCTTGCCAGCTTTAGCGCCTGCTTATAAGTTTCTATAGCCTGATTAAATTCATTTTTCTTACCATAAGTTTTAGCCAGACCAATGAGGGCAATAGTCATATCGAGTTTTGAATCCAGCTTTTTTGCTTTGTCATAAGCAAGATTATGGTATTCAATTGCTTTTTGATACTCAGATCGTTTTTGATAAACCTGGCCTATATCGTTTAATACGTAAGGTGTATATTCTGAATTATCACCATAAGCTTTATAGGATCTTACAAAATATTTCAAGGCTGTTGAATCATCACCGCGTTTAAAATAAATTTCTCCGGCATTTACTGTAACTGTTCCAATGGCCTCTTTATCATTAATTGCTTCACATAAGGGTAAGGCTCTTATATAATTTTGTAGCGCCTTATCATAGTTCTGGGATTTATTGTCATACACAGCTCCCATATTGATTAAAGCAGTGACGATCCTCAAAGTATCATTAATCAGTTCAGCTACTTTAAGTGCTTTTAAATGCGATTCGAGTGCTTTGGCATCTTGTCCCTGAACTTCATAAATAGCGCCTATGTTGCTATACATATTTGCAACACCAGCCTTATCATTCATTTTGCTGTAAATAGCTTGTGCCTGTTGCCAGCTTTGCAATGCATCAATATATTTTGACTGGTTGAAATTGGCGATGCCAATATTCTTTAAAGCCAAAGCAGTTCCTTTGTCAAAATTTATTTTTTCAGAAATATCTTTTGCCTGTAATGCATATTTTACAGTCTCAAGAGGATCAGAGCTCAGGTAATATTTACTTAGCGCAAGCAACGTATTAACCTTCACTGTGTCAATGCCCGGCATAGCCAAAATATTTTTTAAGCTGTCAATATTAATCTCGCAAAGACATGCCTTCCACAATAAAGTGAAAGTGAAAAATGAACAGAGAAATTTACGAGTACTCATAAACGATGGATAACACCTACCTACAAATCTATTATTGTAATTGAAGTATTATCAATTACAATAATAGATTTTTTAACAAAGCAGTTTTAATCAACCATCAGCCTTACTTGTTGTTCTGATTCTTTGGTACGGAATACAAGTGTGTAAATGCCTTTTGAAAGCGTACTGATGTCTATCGTTTCAGTATTAAAACCTTCAGCAGCAGTTTTAATTGTATTGAATACAGTTCGTCCAATTACATCTACAATTTCAATTGTAAATGAAGATTGATCTGCACTGCTGAATGTTACATTTAAAAGATCGTTAGCAGGGTTTGGATATATTACAACCGAATTAATAGTTCCGGGTTGCTCCTCTTCTCTGCATGTGTTCACAGTTACAGTTTTTGTTCTGGGTACAGAAGTTCCGCATGCATTAGTAGCTGTTACTGAAATTGTTTTTGTACCTGCGGTTAACCAGCTTACAGAAATTTTCTTCGTTCCCTGATTTGTAATTGTTGCACTACCTATGGGTGTAATTGTCCACGTCCAGGAAGAAACAGCAGAACCATGACAAGTTTCATACAAATAGATATTTGATCCCTGACATACTGTACTATTTCCATTAATAGAACAAGGTTGAGCAGGAATACTAATTCCTTTTATGCCCTTTGAACGCGTACTGGAGTTACCCCTGCAATTAGTTGCATACACTTTCACTGATCCATTAGAGAAAGTGGATGGTGTGCTTACTGTTATGGTTGTGGTGCCCTGACCTGAAGTAATTATTATGCCTCCGCTGGCTACCCATGTATAACTGTTTGCAAACATTACTGAAGCTATTGAGTAAGTAGCATTGTTGCCTTTGCAAATAGAGGCTGGACCATTGATTGTAACCGGTGATGTTGGTTTGCCACCAGGCACATTGGCGGGCTTACAACTGTAATCACTAGATCCGCATACACCGTTAGCCTTAACACAAATAACACCACCTGCATAGCTGCTGCCGAAGTTTACGGTGATGGAGGTAGTTCCTTGTCCTGAAGTAATTGTTGCTCCTGTAGATCCTCCGGCTGGCACTGTCCATGTATAAGAGGTTGCTCCTGGTACTGCAGCAATACTATAAGTTGCTCCGGTCTGACCTTTACAAACCCAGATATTTCCGGTGATTACTCCAGGTGTAGCAGGAACTGATCCTGAAGTAGCAACATCTGCTGTTTGCGAACTGGTACACCCGCTTGCGCTCACTGTTACTGTATAAGTTGCTGCAGCCACATTTGTTATTGTTTGTGTAGTCTGTCCATTTGACCATAGATATGTATAGGGTTGTGTTCCTCCTGATGCATTAGCTGTAGCTGAACCGGTGCTGGCTATACAATTTGATGGTGTTGTTGTTGTAGTAACCGTGGGTGATTGTTTTGGTGCTGCTACTGCGTTACCCGGAGCACTGGTACATCCTGCTATTGTTTGTGTTACTGTATAAGCACCAGCTTGTACTACAGCTATTGAGGCTGTACTTGCTCCTGTGCTCCATACTAAAGAACCTGTATAATTACCAGCCGTCAATATTGTAGTTCCGCAATTATTAGCTACAGTCATAGTGGGTGCATTGGGAGTAATGTCAGTATGAGTGATTGCTCCGGTGGAAGAATTACATGCATCTGCTGTGCAGGGATTGCCATCATTCACATTAACAGGCGTGTGTGTAATGTTACCTGTTAAAGGATCACATGCATCTGTTGTACATTCATTATTGTCAGTTGGATTAACCGTATTATGAAATATTCCGGTTACAGGATCACAACCATCCGTAGTGCATGCGTTGTTATCATTTGTGTTTAAATAATTATGGAAAATTCCTGTTACAGGATCACAACCATCTTTAGTACAAACATTGTTATCATTCATATTTACAGGATTGTGATAAACTCCGGTTACAGGATCACATCCGTCTGTAGTACAAACATCGTTGTCATTTGTATTTATGAAATGGTGGAAGATACCGGTTACAGCGTCACATCCGTCTGTTGTACAAACATTATTATCATCCGTATTTACAGGAGTGTGATATATTCCTGTTATAGGATCACAACCATCTATTGTACAAACACTGTTATCATTAACATTTACGGGGGTATGATATATTCCTGTTAAAGGATCGCAACCATCTGTTGTACAAAGATTATTATCATCTGTATTCAAAGATGGATAGGATGCAGAGAGTGAATCGTAAACAAGGGAAGTACAAAGATCAAGCACCGCTAAACTTCCATTCACTGTAGAGATGGAATAATTATTTGCAGATCCTCCGGTTAAAATAATAGGATAGTTTCCTACAGGAAAACTTGAACCTGCAGCACAACTTGCTATAGGTGGAGTTATATCAGAAGGACCATCGCCATTTAAGAAACCTGTATATGAGATAGTAAATACAGGATTATTGTTGCCATAATACCGGCTTGTATTATCTGCGGTTGCAACCAGTGGTGATTGACCTACTGTAAGCGTTCCGGTTACATAACTAATTCTGTAATTAGAATCCGGACTCAGAGTTATTCCATCTGGCTTTATGGTGTACAATCCTGCATCAATATCATTATTTACTGGAATTACCGTATTGGAATTATTTGCCAATAAAGTATAAGCAGGAGGCGGAATAATAATATTACTTGCGTTATCATCATAATTATATCCTGATAAAGTTGAATTAAAGACAGGTGTTTGTCCATAGACAACGGAGGTATCGTGTGCCTGAACGGTTAATGTATCAGGGACAATAGTTAAGGTTCCCAGTGAATAGGAGATATCAAAATTATCTGACAGGAATCCTGCCGGAACAATTGCCCACGTACCTGGTGTTGTTCCGGTAATCATTGTGATAGCTTTAAAATCCGTGAGTGAATCATCAGGTGGTGCTGCAAAATCAAGGGAGTCAATAACTACCACAAGATTTTCATTGCTGCTGTCAGTAACATTATCAGCATTAACAAGATTACGTGCGTTAACAAGATTACGTGCATTTACCAGATTGCGTGCATTTACATAAGCAGTACCGTTAACAAGATTACGGGCATTCACCAGGTTTCGCGCATTCACTAGATTGCGTGCGCTTACCAGTGCGCTGCTATCTGGTCTCACCTGGTAATTAAACACACTTGCTACTGCCACATCCACTAACCGAGTGGTATCGTATGTAACACTGTTTACCAGGTTTCTTGCATTAACAAGGTTGCGGGCATTTATTAATGAACGCGCACTTGCAAGGAAGCTAAGATGTTGGATATCTGCATTAACAAGATTACGTGCATTAACAAGATTGCGGGCATCAACCAATACCAAAGCATTTGCCACCTGGTCCACATGCTCAACTTCAAGCGAGGAGAGATATAAACTCTTATCTGTTGAATCTATGAGTGATTCATCATACTGATATTCGAATTTCAATCCGTCAATCTTATCTCCATAAGTTAAAGTGGTATCCTTTACAGATATCAATAATGGCATAGGAACAATTGTGAGCAAACCATCTACAAGATCATAATTATACAATTCATTTAATCCGATAGCGATAGAATCAGAAAGATCTAATTCAAAAGACGGCTTGATAAAATAAATACCTGTATTGCTTAAATTAGTTGCTGAAGTGCTATCCTGAATATGATCAAGACCTAAATCAGTGGTTGTTAAACCTGTTGAATCCAGAGATACACCATCAATCAAAATTGTATGGGTAAAATCCGGATTTCTTTCACCAAATTTTTTCGTTTTATTATCAGCCGTTATTGTGATCGTTCTTTTAGGTGTATTGAAAAAATATAACGAATCTGAATAACCGCCATCTAAACCACTTGGTGTAATGGGAGGATTATAAACCTGTACTGGTGGATTACCGGTGAAGTAAGGAACTTCAGCCTGCACTTCCGTTGAACTGATTGGAGTTGTTGGAAGTGCAATACCCCGTAACATTACCTGGGATTGAGGAGTAAAATAAGTTCCTCTTACTGAAACAACAAATGGTTGCAACCCCGGCATCACAGAAGGATCAGGCAGTATAAGACTTGTGGCAATGGGAGCAGGAGATGCAATAGTTGCAATGGCGGAATCAGCTTGTAAAAGTCCGTAGCCTGAAGTATGATCATATCCTGTTTCATTCATGTCTTTGGCTGTAGCTCTCAAAATGGAGCGGAGTTCTGTATTTGTCATTGTTTGACTATAAAACTTCTTCTTCGCCTCCAAAAGCAGCGCAGCTACTCCTGCGGCATGTGGCGCTGCTGCGGAAGTGCCAAAGAAGTTAGGGAATGCATCTCCTTCAATATTGGGTGAACCGAATGCAACAGTTGTGTTTACACCATCAGGAGCAGTAAAATCAGGCTTTTCGCGATCTATTCCATATACCGGAACCTGCCCTAAAGAAGAGTAGGATTCAATAACCGGAGGATTAATACCAAATGCAGGTGTTTTAATATATCGCACAGCACCCACAGCCATTGCGCCCACTGCATTAGCCTGCCCAACAATCGTGGAAGTGCCGCTGTTGTATTCCATAATCTGCATTTCACCTCTGAAAACAATATACTTAAATCTTACATTATCATTTCCCGAGCTTCGCACAACCATAAGGTTTGCTTCGCTGTTTCCTCTTACAGTGAAAGGAAGCACTTCGAAAGGATCACCACCGGTATTTATCCTGTTAAATCCAAACAAGCGGTTTCCTGAATTATCAGTAAGATAAATATCAAGATCATTGCTTGCACCAGGGAGTTGCCCAAGTGAGTAAATAGAATCTTCCCATTGCAGCACTATGGTATAACTTCCACGAGCTAGTTTAACATGCTGATTAATATCAGGATTGGCAGGATCACTGCCAAAGTTGTGAGCATATCCTGTTAAACCAGATGGTGCGTTTACAGGAACAAATATTTCTTCGTAAGACTTGTTGCTGAAATTACCGGCAGCAGAAAAATAAGCAACGCCCTGGGCTGCTGCTGAATCCACTGCACGAGCCACTTGTCCATCCTGGAAGAAGGGCTCTGTAATATAGGTAATATCATCTACAATGATATCGCAGGTGTCAAGCACCAATTCTTTTATTCCTTCCGCAAAATTTCCTGCACTCACAAATCCTGTTCTGAATGCAAGTCGTGCATTTGGTGCTACATCATGTATGATTTGCATCATCGCTCTTCCCTCATCCGTTTTTCGGCCATAGGGATAATCAAATAAAACATGCACCTTGCTGCTATCAGGTAAATCTCCATTAGAAATATTAGTTCCGGCTGGATTATTCAATAGCTTGTTATAGCTGTCGGATATAACGCCTACTTTGATTCCATCTCCTGTTAATTTAAATACCTTTCGTGCAAGATCAGATCGCATAGCAACATCCCCTCTGGTATAAGCTACTCCGGTATTAATGAAATTTCCTGAAATCACATTGGCTACAGGAGGATAATAGGGTCTGCAGAAATTAATCAATGTTGTTAAACTATTGAGTTTATCGAGACTGGAAATTGGGATTTTACCTGTAATAGTAAATTCGTTATCTCCATTATCAATTGTGTCTGTCATTCCGTATTCAGGAGATTGAACTATTGCCAACACTGAATCACGCATGCCTTCAATAGTTATTATTTCTATATAAACACTATCAAAAGCAACAAAAAATACGTTGGTATTTACATTGGCACTTGTTGTCACTGTGTTTGCAATAGAGTCTGTAAAATAAAGTTGGGTTAATTCAGGACCGATGATATTTGCTGTAAATCCGGAATCAGGGGGAACATAACCGGCAATTATACAAGTGTCAAGAACTATAACAAGTGAAGCCGAAACTGAACAGCCTTCGATGCTTGTAGCAGAAACATAATACGTGTCAGGGGTTGTCACGGTAAGAGAATCTGTAGTGGCATTTCCCGGACTCCAGATGTGATCCGTAAAATTGTTTAACGGTGCAGAAGAATAAGCCCACATAGAATCATTGGCGATAGCGCCATTGAAATTCCCGGTTTCATCTGTAATATTATTTCCTGATCCGTCATTAAATTTCCAGTACGCTTTTAAATTATTTGAATAAGGATGATTCGATACTAACTCATGATTCATAAAGGCTGAGATAGCTGAGGGGCTAAGGCTGGTATTCCATACTCTTACTTCATCCATTTGACCGATAAAATAATCTTCATTATGTCCGCCAATACCAAGATCAATACTATCAGGCAGACTTAATCCTGAAACTACGGCTGAACCATCTGGTTGTCCATCATAATATGCAGTAAGCGTTGTTCCATCATAAGTAACTGCTACATGATGCCATTCATTTGCAGGCAAGGTCGAGTTTCCTATTAGGCGGTCAACACCATCATACCAATTAATCTGACCATAACTCAGAAACAAACCTTTGGTGTTTCCATAAATGGTTTGATAAAGTCCACTGGTAGATCTTTGTGTATTTAAGTAATTATCTTGTGTTGTATTAACCCATGCTTCAATAGTAAAACTATTCGCTACCGGACCATTAGTAAGAACCACCTGTTCATCACTTCCATTAAACTTTAGTGCATGATTAGCGGCATTTACAACTGTGAGAGTTATAGGACCTCCTTCCACACAAAGTAGTCCGCTTGAAATTATTGATGGTAATGGTGGAGAAAATTCATAAATGGTAATGGTGGTGTCGTAACCACAACCTTCACCGGAGGTAATGTTAAGATTATAACTATCTGCCTGCAACTCTGAAAAATATCCATAATAATTATCGTTCAGATAATTATTTCCGGTTAAAGTATAATGATAATAAGTTTCTGAGTTGGCACCACCCGATGTATTAAAAACATAAATGATCCCTCCATCCTGACTGTTGCAAACAATATTTGAAACTGAAACTGTACCTGGATTAATTCCGGGAATTACATTTACCATAATTTCATCTGATGATGAACAGCCATATGAATCAGTTGCTGTTACTGTGTAAATGGTACTTGTTGACGGTTGCACAGAAATACTATTACCAGAAGCGCCTGTGCTCCACATATAAGAAGCGCTTTGTGATGCTGTTATAAGAGTAGGCAATTGTGGACAAATCTCGCGATCCGGTCCCAAGAAAACATTTGTTGACTGGATATTTACTTCATCGGTTGATGCACATCCTGCAACATTAGTAGTTGAGACAATGTAAGTGCCGGCAGATGTTGCTATAATTGAATTAGTGGTATCTCCTGTACTCCACAAAAGATTAGAAAAACTATTTGAAGTGGTTGCACCAATGCTGACAGCGTCAATTTCATTCCAGTCATAAACCGCCAGAGAATTCATTGCGATACGTATTTCTGATACATCGAATGAAGTGGTAGGAAAAGAAATATGCAATTTTCTTGCCTGCAAAGGCGCAGGTCCTGCAGCATGTGTATAAACAATTTCGAAAAGGTTCGTATTCGGATTTTTAATATAGACTGTGTCAATTGATCCCGGAGAATAAGTTTCATAGATATCTATAAAGTTTATGGGAGATGGGTTTGAAAAACCAAGTTCGATAAATTCTCTTAAATCATCCTGATTTTCTGGTGTCCATGCATTCTCATCATTTCCATAATCGGGATAAACATCTGGTTCACCTAAAATTTTCTCAGCACTGAAAACACCACCTGTACTAAAATCAATTACGCTACTTGCATATCTTATATTTTGAAGAGTAGATGCAGTTAATGTTATTCCGGTTGGCTGACAAGCTGATATCTCTAATGGGCCAGCAGAAATTATATAAATAGGATCAGTGGGATTTACAAAAACTGTAACCTGTGTGCAGGGAGCATTTGAAACACATCCTCCGGAACCATGAACATAATAAGTAGTTGTTTGTGAAGGCGACAAATTAACGAATGAACCATAAGCAGCAACAGTACCGTTGCAACTATCAATGCTCCATGCCCAATCATAACCATCATTAATTTCACCACCAATAACATAAATATTAGCCGCAGAACCCTGACAAATGGTTATTGAAGTCTGATCTAATGTAGGAGCTTCAGAATTTACACATGGCTCATCACTGCCGCTGCAATCTTCGTCAATACCATTTCCGTGAACATCATATGCGCCCGGATGGATGTAATAATTCTGGTCATTACAATCGCTTGAATCTGATGTGTATCCTGATGGCTGATTGCAAGCAAAAACTGATTGATTCGGATTGCCAAAACCATCTCCGTCAGCATCAGCATAGAAGATAAATGAAGAGACCACATTTACATTTTGTGTACATGTGGATACGTTTCCGGCAGAGTCGGTTGCAGACCATATAACCTGCGTTTGACCGGAAGGAAAACAGGAAGGTGCATTATTTGTTATAGTAACAGCTGAACAATTACTTGTAGCAGTTGCATAAGTAGGGCCAACCACTATAACACCTATAGCTGAAGAAGGTAGATTATTAAAATCCCTGTTAGGTTGGCAATAGTAATCAAGCGTGCCTACTTGAGTCAGATAATAAATGCCTGGTGTGGAAGGAGCAGTAAAGTTTACTGAAGGAGAATTAAAGTAACCACTATAAATATAAGATTCACATTGAACAGTTTGTTGAGTGCCTCCTATACCAATGTATGATTGCACAACACAACCAGGACAATAACCTGTACTATAATTAAAATAAACTGAAATATTATAAGATAGACTTACTGGCGCACCGGGAGCAATAACTGCTGAATTGCCTCCACCGTTTACTGACACATTTGTATAGGTGATTAACCTGTCGGCATAATTTAAAGTTACAGATGAAGCAATGGTATCAGGATAAAACTTTACATTGCAAGCTCCATTTGGGCTATCCTGGCAAACGGTAATATCATTAGGACAAGAAGTGATTACAGGAGGTGTAGTGCAGGTTTGCAAATTGCAATTAGTTCCTGAGACAACTCCACCGGGAGCAATCCAGTTTGATGTTGATCCGTTCAAGGCAAAGTTTTGAAGCGTTCCATTATTGTTGTTTCCACTTGCATCATTTAAAATAGAGTCTGCGGAGTTGTTCGATGCGTCATAACCCTGGTTGAAATGATATGAAGCTACTAATCCTGACTGAGCTGAAACTTCGCAATTCATTGACGCTTGAATATTGCCCTGTGTCAATGAATAATTATATGCTCTGAACTCGTCCACAACAGCAGATAAATAGTAAGGACCATAGGTAGTAGAATTTCCGATTCTTAAAAAAGAGTTTGGAAGAGTGGCCCATGATTGAATACCAGATCCAACCAATATTCCATCTACATAACCTTTATAAGGATTTCCATATCCTTCCCACGTTAAAGCAATATGATGCCATGATGTAGTCCCGAGGTTATTCGTAACAAAAAACTGGCTTCCTAGTCCTCCGGCTCTAAATGTAAGTTCATTTGAGTTCCAGATGTAAACACTGAAAGCTTCACCACTACCAAGGTCAAAAAGCATTTGATTTCCTGCTGTGGAATTTAGTTTAACCCACATGGTTATAGTTCCGCTGTTAGCAGATAAGCCATTGTTAGGTGCCTGGATGTAATCATTCACTCCATCAAAATTCAATGCAGCCGCAGGACCGGAACAATTTGTATTGAATGAGGCACCAGCATCTTTTCCTCCAGACCAATTGATAGTCATATATGACAAATTATCTATCTGGATACAAGTAAGTGAAGGGTTGCCGGTTGCATTAAAATTATAAAAGCTGTCACCGTTTCCATCTTTAATATTAAGGTTTACCAGTTGGTTACCATTGCAATAAAGCTCATTCAGAGAAGTTAAAGCAGATAAATCCAAACTTGAAATGAGGTTGTTGGCACAACCCAGGTAATATAAAGCCGTGTTAGATGAAACATCCAACGAAGTAATTCCGTTTCCATCACAAACAAACTGACCTAAGTTAACGAGAGGAGAAATATCAATTGAAGAAATTGAATTGCCTTGAATCTGTAAACTGGTTAATGCAGTGTTTGAAGAAACATCAAGTGAGGTGAGTGAGTTATCACTAACATCGAGATAAGTAAGAAGTGTTTGCGAAGAAATATCCAATGAGGTCAACTGATTAATTCCGCACTGTAAGAAAGTCAAATCTGTCAGTGCAGAAATATTCAAACTGCTGATACTGTTATTACGGCAATTTAATGCTGTTAAATTTGTGAATGCTTCAATACCCGTCATGTCGGTAATTGCTGAAGTATTTACATCAATGGCACCTGTATATGCGGCAGCTTCATAACACTGTACTTCTCCGTCATCATTTATATCAATTGTAGTAAGTGTATTGGTCAGGTAAGCTTTAAAACTTCCGTCAGGAATATTTACAATACAACCGCAATCAAGATTATAAACAGCTTGTGCATCTTTTGCTGAACTCCAATTTGTATTCATGTAATCAACATCATCCACCTGGATACAATATAGATTGTTATTGCCTGTTGACCAGAAATAAGTTAAGTTGGTATTATTGCCATTTTGTACATTCAAACTTGTGAGTTGATTATTTTCAAGGGCAATAAATGTAAGGTTTGAGTTTTGCGATAAATCAAGACTTACAATTTCATTGAACAAACAGCTTAAAGTAATCAGTGATGTGTTAGCAGATACATCTAAGCTTGTAATCTGATTGTTTCCGCAATTCAAAGAAGTTAATAATGTGTTTGCAGAAACATTTAATGCTGTTAACTGATTTTGACTACAAATCAAATTTGTTAAAGCCGTATTTTCAGACAGGTTAAGGTTAGTAATCATGTTACCGTTGCAAGCAAGATAAGTCATAGCAGAATTTGATGATACATCTAATCCGGTCAATTGATTTGCATGACAAACGAGTTCATACATTCCTACAGATGCTAATACATCAATACTCGTTAACTGGTTACCTACACAATAAATAGAAACAGGTGTTGCCGATGCAGGTCCTGTCAAACTTGTTAATGTACCTGTACTGACATCAACTGCTGTTATTACTATATTAGATGAAAGATCAAGAGTTGTCAATTGGTTTGAAAGACAATGTAACAAAGTCAGGTTAGTATTGTTAGACAAATCAAGTGAGGTGAATGGATTCCCGCCACATTGTAATGAGGTGAGAGAAGTGAATGCTTCTATTCCTGTCATATCGGAAATAGTCCCCAGATTTGTGATGTTGATTCCACCCGAATAAACAGCAGCTTCTGAACATTGAATTTCTAAATCGCTGTTTGTATTGATTGCAGCATTTGCTACAAGTGCAGTTTTGAAGTTTGCATCAGGAATATTTACAATAGCAGGAGTATTATAAATACCTGTTACCGGGTCACAACCATCATTAGTACAAGCATTGTTATCATCCACATTAACAGGAGTGTGATAGACACCTGTTACCGGATCACAAAAGTCATCAGTGCAGAGATCGTTATCATCGTAATTAACCTGAGTATGATATGGGCCGGTTACCGGATCACATGCATCTGTTGTACAAACATTGTTATCATCAACACTAATCGGTGTATGATAAGCGCCCGATACAGGATCGCATCCGTCAGTTGTACACGCATCATTATCATTAACATCTATTGAATTATGATAGACTCCGATTACCGGATCGCATCCATCAGTTGTGCAAGCATTGTTATCATCAGTATTTATTGCAGTATGTGAAATAACACCTGTTGAAGGATCGCATCCATCAGTTGTACAAGCATTGTTATCATCTGTATTTACTGCAGAGTGTGTAACATCTCCTGTTGAAGGGTCACAGGCATCTGTAGTACAAGCATTGTTATCATCTGTATTTATTGGTGTATTATAAACTCCTGTAATAGAATCACACCCGTCCATTGTACAAGCATTATTATCATTTGTATTTACAGGAGTGTGTGTAACAGCTCCTGTTACAGAATCGCAGCCGTCTATTGTACAAGCGTTGTTATCATTTGATTGCAGAGGCGATGCTGTACCACTTCCTGAAGGGCTAGTACATCCGTTTCCTGTTGTCTGGGTTACTGTATATGTACCTGCATTTGTTACTGTAATTGAGGTGGTGGTCTGGCCAGTGCTCCACAATAATGCTCCACTATAATTGCCAGCCGTTAAAACTGAATTGCCGCAGTTATTTGTTACTGTAACTGTGGGTGCTGTTGGTATTACTTTAGGGGTTGCTGTGCCACTTCCCGAAGGACTGACGCATCCGTTCACTGTTTGAGTTACTGTGCGTGAACCCGCTGTAGACACCGTAATAGATGCTGTGGTTTGCCCGGTGCTCCATAATAATGATCCACTATAATTCCCAGCAGTTAATACTGAATTGCCGCAGTTATTTGTTACTGTAACTGTAGGTGCTGTGGGTATTACTTTAGGGGCGGCTGTGCCGCTGCCAGCAGGGCTGGTGCATCCATTTACTGTTTGGGTAACTGTTCGTGTCCCTGCCGTTGTTACCGTAATAGAAGCTGTGGTCTGCCCGGTGCTCCATAATAATGATCCACTATAATTGCCCGCAGTTAGTATTGAATTGCCGCAATTGTTAGATACAGTAACTGTTGGTGCCGATGGAGTAACGTTTGTATGGGTGATTACTCCTGTTGAAGGGTCGCAAGCATCTGTGG
>JANLUX010000439.1:0-11969 GCA_031363705.1 Bacteroidota bacterium | reverse complement strand
TTATGCTGTGCATGGACGCGATCTGATGACGGGTATTCCAAAAGAAATTACGGTGAGCTATTCTGAAATTGGGCATGCTTTGGATAAATCCATTTCTAAAATTGAAGAAGCTATTTTAAAAGCATTGGAGATAACTCCTCCTGAATTAAGTGCTGATATTTATCGCACCGGAATTTACCTCACCGGTGGTGGAGCATTATTACGTGGACTTGATAAACGCATTGCAATGAAAACCAAATTGCCTGTTCACATTGCTGAAGATCCCTTGAGAGCGGTTGTAAGAGGTACAGGTATTGCACTTAAAAATATTGACCGCTTCAAGTTCCTGATCCCATAGATGTATTTCTTTTTCTTGCATAGACGCAAAGACACTAAGCAACCATTAAAAACTTTGTGTCTTTACGCCTTTACGAGAGGAATTATTTTCAGTTCATTCTAAATGAAAAACCTCTTTCTTCTTCTCTGGCGAAATAATTTTACACTTGCTTTTTTTGCTCTTGAGATTTATTGCTTTTTCCTGCTTGTACAAAACAATAAATTCCAGAATGCTTCAGCTTTCAATGCATCCAATGCGCTGGTGGCAAAATCAATGGAAGGTGTTAATTATCTGAAAGAATACATTCATTTAAAAGATGACAACGCATCACTTGCAGAGGACAATGCACGACTCAGGAATTCTTTAAAAGATGCGATTTATGAAAAAGATACTTTGCTCACAACAATTGATGACTCCATAAATCATCAGCAATATAATTTTATCACTGCCAAAGTGATTAATAATTCCGTTAACCGGAGAAACAATTATCTCACACTTAATAAAGGAAGTATGGAAGGCATTAAGCCGGAGATGGGTGTGATTTGCAGTGATGGAATTGTAGGAATTGTTAAACAGGTGTCACCACATTTTTGCACTGTTATGTCATTGCTGCACAAGGATACACGAATCAGTGCCAAGATTAAACGCAATGAATTTTTTGGTTCACTGGTGTGGGAAGGCGGCTCTCCCTATTTTGCATCACTTAAAGAAATTGACAAAACTGTGCCTGTTCAAAAAGGTGATACGATAGTTACTACTTCCTTCTCTTCTATTTTTCCTGCGGGAATTATGATTGGGAGAATAACCGATGCACGGGTTGCTGCAGGATCAAATTTTCATGATATTGAAGTTCACCTCAGCACACAGTTTCAAAAACTGTCGCATGTGTATATCATAAATAATATCCTGAAAGAAGAGCAACGAACACTCGAAGCAAACAATAAGACGGATGATCATTGAAATATTAAAAATAGTTTTTCGTTTCATTATCCTCATCGCTGTGCAGGTGTTGGTGCTCAATCATGTTGAGATCAGCGGCTACATCAATCCTTTTCTCTATGTATTATTTATTCTGATGTTGCCTGTTCGCACTCCTCGTATTGTTTTGTTGATCATTGCATTTGCAACCGGCATCACTGTTGATCTTTTTACCAATACTACCGGAATGCATGCAGCAGCTTGTGTGCTGGTGGCTTACCTCCGTCCTGGTTGGTTAAAAATTATTGCTCCCCGTGACGGGTATGACCCGGAAGCTGTGCCTTCAGTGAAACAATTCGGATTTCAATGGTTTATTATTTATTCAACAGTGATGGTGATTGTGCATCATGTTGTTCTTTTTTATATTGAAGTATTCAGGTTCAGTGAATTTTTCAGCACATTCATTCGTGCAATAATTAGTGCAGCAGTCACACTTTTACTAATTATTATAACTCAATATTTATTTACTAAATCAGAAGAACGATAGTGCATCTGCAGCTTTCTACTTTTTACCTTTACATTAATGAATAACGCTTCTACAGGACAACGTTTTGTGGTACTCAGCATTTTCACTGCTGTGATAATTATTTTTTTACTGCGTTTGTTTTATATACAGGTGCTGGAAGAAAGTTATACTGTTTCTGCAAATAATAATGTGCTTCGTTATGTGATAGATTATCCTGCACGTGGAATGATATACGATCGTAAAGGAAAAATACTTGCTTACAACCAGGCTGTGTATGATCTGATGATAATTCCACGGCAGGTGAGTGAGATGGATACAATGGAATTCTGCCAGTTGCTCGGAATAACCAAAGAAAGTTTCATTGATAAACTGGCTAAAGCCAAACAATTTTCCACTTACAAAGCATCCATCTTTGAAAAACAAATACCGGCAGAAACCTATGCTACCCTCCAGGAAAAACTATATAAGTTCAATGGATTTTATGCACAACCACGAACGTTGAGAAAATATCCTGACAATACAGCTGCTCATTTACTGGGCTACATTGGTGAGGTTAATGATGACCTGATTAAAAAATATCCATACTACCGTTCAGGTGATTATATCGGTATCAGCGGCATTGAGCAGAGCTATGAAACGGATCTTCGTGGCAAGCGTGGAGTAAGGGTGGTGATGGTGGATGTATTTAACAGAGAGAAAGGTCGATTTAGAAACGGTCAGTATGATACACTTGCAATCACCGGAACAAACCTTGTTTCTTCTCTTGATGCAGAGTTGCAGAAATATGGAGAGAAGCTGATGCAGAATAAAATAGGAAGCGTTGTAGCGATTGAACCTTCTACAGGAGAAATTCTTGCAATGATTTCCAGTCCTTCTTATGATCCCAATTTAATGGTGGGTCGTGTACGTTCCAGAAATTATGCAGAGCTGCTGAAAGATCCTGTCAAGCCCTTATTCAACCGACCGATGATGGCTTATTATCCACCCGGATCAACCTTTAAATTAACCAGTACATTGGCTGCGTTGCAGGAAGGAATTATTAATGAACAAACTTCATTTGCTCACAGTTTCAGAGTTGGAAGTAAATCAGTGAAATGCCATCCGCATCCTCCTGTAGAACTGCGTGGTGCAATCCAATATTCCTGCAATCCATACTTCTGCAATACCTTCCGGACGTTTGTGGACAATCGCAAGTATGGTAAAAGTCAGCATGGTTATGAGAAATGGCGGTCTTATATGGAAAGTTTCGGCATAGGCATAAAGCTGGGTGTTGATATGCCACATGAGCTAAAAGGACTGTTGCCTTCAGTTGCATTTTACGATAAGATTTATGGCTCCGGTCGCTGGAAAGCTTCCACCATTTATTCATTGGGAATCGGACAGGGTGAATTAGGAATAACACCTTTGCAAATGGCAAATATCATTTGCATCATTGCCAACAAAGGCTATTACTATACACCACACGTGATTAAAAAGATTGGTAATAAACCGAATGATTCCCGGAACCTGCAGGAAAAACACATGGTAAATATTTCTCAGCGAAATTTTGAAATTGTGCATGATGGTATGCAAAAAGTGGTGGAAGCGGGAACAGCGCGGGTTGCAAGATTTGATACTACAATTATTTGTGGTAAAACGGGTACCGCACAAAATCCTCACGGTAAAGATCATAGTTTGTTTGTTGCATTTGCTCCACGTGATAATCCAAAGATTGCTATTGCAGTAATGGTAGAGAATGCCGGTTTTGGAGGAACATGGGCAGCTCCGATTGCAAGTTTGATGATGGAAAAATATTTGCGTGACAGTATTTCGAGACCGGCTCTGGAAGAAAGAATGTTGAAAGGTGTACTGCTGCCTGGAGAAGATTATGTTAAAGTTCCTGTTATTAAAGTGCAAAAGGAATTAAAAGAGTTGAAAGGAGAGAAAGTGGTGGACACGAATAAAAAAAATGAGACGGCAAAAAAGCATCTTTGAAAATATTGATTGGTTGCTGGTCAGCATCTACCTCGTACTTGTAGTAATGGGTTGGTTGAATATTTACGCTGCTGTATATAATGTAGAACACAATAGCATTTTCGACCTTACTCAAAGCTATGGCAAGCAAATGATCTGGATTGGATCATCGTTGCTGATTGCACTGGGAATTATGATCATTGACGGAAAATTTTATGCTGCATTTTCTTACCCCATCTATGCTTTTATGATGCTGCTGCTATTAGTTGTGCTTGTTGTTGCAAGAGACATTAAAGGAGCGGTTGCATGGATTGACATTGGCAGCTTCAAATTACAGCCATCAGAGTTTGCAAAGTTTGCAACCAACATGGCGCTTGCGAAATATCTGAGCACACTCAACATTCGTATGGAGGATTTGAAGACAAAAATTATAGCAGGCTTAATTGTGTTACTTCCTGCTGCCATTATTTTAAAGCAAAACGATACAGGTTCTGCTTTGGTTTTTGCAGCATTCATATTCGTATTGTATCGCGAAGGTTTATCGCAGAATGTACTCATCTTCGGGTTTTTTGCTGCGTTTCTTTTTGTGATTGCGTTAATGGTAAAGAGTTACATCCTGCTGATTGCAATTGGCTCGCTTGGTTTAATTGTTTATTTATTGATGCGCAAAACACGTAAAAACTTGTTGGTAATCCTATCCATCACATTGCTCGCTTGTGGCGTTGTTAAAAGTGTTGATTTTGCCTACAACAAAATTCTGCAGGCACATCAACGTGAACGGATTGATGTTTTGCTAGGAAAAAAATCTGATCCTAAAGGAGCAGGTTATAATGTCAACCAAAGTTTGATTGCCATCGGCAGTGGAGGATTATTGGGTAAAGGATATTTGCAAGGCACACAAACAAAATATGATTTCGTTCCTGAACAAAGCACTGATTTTATTTTTTGCACGGTAGGTGAAGAATGGGGATTTGTAGGAACAACGGTGGTGCTCCTGTTATTTCTTGGATTGTTATACAGGATTATTTTCATTGCAGAGCGACAGCGATCACAGTACACCCGTATCTACGCGTATGGTGTTGCCTCCATTTTATTTTTTCATCTTATGATTAACGTTGGAATGGCGATTGGGCTTGCACCTGTTATAGGTATTCCGCTACCGTTTTTTAGTTATGGTGGTTCGTCACTGTGGAGTTTCACTATTTTGCTCTTTGTATTAGTGAAGCTTGATAGTTACCGGATGTATATTTTGAGATAGGATAATATTTTGCCGTGGCATTATTTTTACGTTGACAACTTAAATTATTTGTTATGATAATGACACCTGCAAAAAAAAATATTGATCCTGACACAAGCCTGCGTTACTCTCATTATTTTAATCAAACGCTCTTTTTTTATTCCCTAATTTTGCTTTAGAAAAAAAACTTTTTATGAATATCGCTCTTGCGCAGCTTAATTATCATATCGGAAATTTTGAACAAAACAGTGCGCGTATAAAGAAAACAATCACCGAGGCAAGGCAGCAGAAGTGTGATTTAATTGTGTTTGCTGAACTTGCCATTTGTGGATATCCTCCTCTTGATTTTTTAGACTTCAAAGATTTTACTGTAAAAAGTATGGCTGCAATGGAAGATGTTGCTTCGGTCTGCACAGGTATAACCGCTATAGTGGGAGGACCCAGCATTAATCCTGATATAAATGGAAAAAATCTTTTTAACTCCGCTTTTGTTTTATCGGATGGAAAAATCGTAAAAATTATTTCCAAGACATTGCTTCCAACCTACGATGTGTTTGATGAATACCGCTGGTTTGAATCAAACAAAAATTTTGAGTGCATCAATGTAAATGGAGTTCGCATTGCATTAACAGTGTGCGAGGATTTGTGGAATATGGATGATGATCCTTTATACAGGTTCTGGCCTATGAACGAGCTGATAAAGGAAAAGCCACAGCTTATGATTAACATCGCAGCTTCTCCCTTTAATTATTCGCATGCGATTCAAAGAAAAAAGATTTTAGAAAAAAATGTTTTGCAATATCAATTGCCTTTAATTTATGTAAACCAGGTAGGAGGACAGACCGATATTTTGTTTGATGGTGGTTCATTGATTTATGATGCCAAGGCAAAATTGCTGAATGAAGCAAAATATTTTGAAGAAGATTTGATATTGTGTGAGTTTGATTCAGCATCAAACATTAGCGTTAAAAATCAAAATACTCCAGCAGAAAATAAAAACCTTATTGGGTTGGTACATGATGCACTGGTAATGGGGATTCGCGATTATTTTTTCAAGCAAAGTTTTAATAAAGCTGTATTAGGTTTCTCAGGAGGCATTGATTCTGCAATTGTACTGGCGCTTGCAGTGAAAGCTTTGGGAAAAGAAAACGTTCATGCAGTATTAATGCCATCCCAATACAGCAGCAATCATTCTATTTCTGATTCATTGACAATGGTAAAAACGCTGGAGGTATCACATGAAATTTTACCAATTGAAAATATTTTCAATTCATTTCTTGACACATTGAAAAATGATTTTAAGGATTTACCTTTTGATGTAACAGAAGAAAATTTACAGGCGAGGATCAGAGGTGTGTTATTGATGGCATTAAGCAATAAGTTTAAATATATTTTGCTCAATACATCTAACAAAAGCGAGCTTGCTGTCGGATATGGAACTTTGTATGGCGATATGTGCGGAGGATTATCCGTTATCGGTGATTTGTATAAAACACAGGTATTTGAATTAGCGCATTACATTAATCGTGACGGTGAGATAATCCCTGATCATATCATTACAAAGCCACCAAGTGCTGAATTAAGACCGAATCAAAAAGATACTGATTCATTGCCTGAGTATAATATTCTTGATCAGATATTGATGTTATACATTGATCAGTCACAAGGACCAGATGAGATAATTGCAAAAGGATTAGATGAAAAATTAGTGCAGCGGATATTAAGTATGGTGAACAGGAATGAATACAAGCGTCATCAATTTGCTCCTATACTTCGCGTTTCTCCTAAATCATTTGGAAGAGGAAGAAGGATGCCGATAGTAGGTAAATATTTGTGTTAGATAATTGAAATATGAGCTGGTTACCCCAAAAAAAAGAAGCTGCGTTTTAATACAGCTTCTTTTACCAGAATAATTAAAATTTATTTTTCTCCGAATACATAGGCTGCACGAATTCCTAGATAACTGGCAGTTGAAGTTTTTGTCACAGAAGAAGTACCACTTGAAACAGTAGTTTCATAACTAAACAACTGATACCTTAAACCAAGATCTATGTTTGCAAGATGATAACCAATTGCTGGCGCATAACTTAGGTAGGTATTTGATGAGGTTTCCTTAGTTCCCGCCACAGTTACTCCAAAAAATGTAAAATCCGGACTTGTAACCTTGGCTGTGAATAAATGAACTCCCACCTCAGCCATTACATAAAAACCGTCCTGTGCTTCTTTAAAATAATATTTGAACCCTGCTTGAATCGGAATCATTGAGCTTTTATATTCATACTTGCCAAAACCGGTGTCAAAAGTTTTTTTCGCAAATGTAATGTAGCCTAAAGTTGCTGTTATACCCATTTTGTCGCCAATCGGATGTTCGTATCTCCCGGAAGCTCCAAATCCAAATCCTGCGTTATCTCCAAAGTCTCCCATGGGTAAAGCTAATTCAAGCCCCCCAGAGATCCTTCCTTTTTGTGCCATCGTTTGTACGGATGTTAATGCTAAGCAAGTTGCTAAACCAAGTAATACTTTTTTCATGTTTTATAGTTTTTGATTTGGGCGCAAATGTAAATTAAAATAGATATAAGTATGGATTTAAAGTGTTTTTTATGAAAGTTTTCCGAAACCCTCCTTTTTATAGTTGATGAGGATTTTATTAATGTCATGTTTTATCATTGTTTTGTTTCCTTATTTTCGCCATTCATTTTTTCTATATATCCTTTTCTTATTCAAAAAATAAAAATTATTGATCCCTTAAATGAAAACTGATTTGTCAGCATTAGAAGCAAAAATTGAAGCACAGAAAATTGCTTTTTCACCTATTTATTTCCAGGCGATTATGGCTATGTCGCAGCTGGGTATTTTACAATTATTAAGAAAAAATAAAAAGGGATTAAAAATTTCAGCCATTGCTGATGAGTTGAATTTAAGTTTGTATGGTGTTAATATACTCATAGAAGCGGGAGCTAATATAAATGTGGTTGAGTTTATTGAACCTGACTTAGTAGTACTTACCACAATCGGTTACCTGATAAACTCTGACAGGATGACGCAGGTAAATTTCAATTTTGTAAATGATGTGTGTTATAATGGTGCAAAATATTTAACTGAATCAATAAAAACAGGAAAGCCGGAAGGATTAAAAACTTTAGGAGACTGGAAAACACTTTACGAAGGATTAATGCAATTTCCAGAAAAAGTTAAAGATTCATGGCTTGATTTCGATCATTACTATTCTGACAATGCGTTTAACGCTGCACTACAAATAGTATTTAAAAAGCAAACTAAATACCTTTTCGACATTGGGGGCAACACAGGTAAATGGGCATTGGGGTGTTGTAAATTTAACACTGAGGTGCGAATAAAAATTCTTGACCTGCAAGAGCAACTTAATATCGCAAAGAAAAATATTGATGCTAACGGATTTAGTGAAAGGGTTGATTTTCATCCTATCAATTTATTGGATAACAATAATAAAATTCCCGGAGGTGCTGATACAATCTGGATGAGCCAGTTTCTTGATTGTTTTTCTCCTGAAGAAATAGTTGCTATCCTGAAAAAAGTACACGATGCTGTTGATAATGACACCAACATTTACATCCTTGAACCCTTCATTGACAATCAGAAGTTTGATTCAGCGGCTTATTGTCTTGTAGGTACATCTTTGTATTTTACTACTATGGCGAATGGCAATAGCAAAATGTACAGCCTTAAAGCCATGGAAAAATTAATTAACGAAGCCGGATTAAAAATTATCAGGACCTATCCTTTAATTGATGATACGCATCAGACCTTGCTGCAATGTGTAAAAGAATCGTGATTGGAATAATAATTGAGCTTTAATTTACCTGACTGTTTTTTTTATCAGAATAAAACTATGCTGTTCGCCTTTATAGTTATTATAAATTAAAATAGTATTTATCTCTTTTTTGTTATTATTTCTTTTTATTATTCCTTTTGGTAATTGCTGTGTATCCAATAATAAACAAGCGAGCCATAATGCAAAAGAAGTTGCTGTCGGATACTCACCACACAAATGCTTGAACCGTGCAATGATGGATTGCTCAAACAAATTTTCACATGCATGATAAAAATGATTTAATCGTGTATCACCGTTTTCACCTGACAGGTATAAATCTATTTCATTAACATTCATTGAATTTTTTTCAAGAAAAAACTTTAATTGCGAAGTTACTTCCGCTTCATCAGTAGTGTGTAACAGTTTTACATCTTTCACTTTTGCAATTGCGTGTTCTGCACTGTTGTTTACAATAAACATTGCAACACCTTCGCCAGCTATGCTTCCTTTAGTATTGTTATCATATAACTCTTCATTGGCAACAGGTTTCTTTTTATACCAGCCGGAAAGATTTTCAATATTAAAATTATAACTTGAAATTTCATCAACACCGCCTAATAAGTAAGTTGATTTGAAGTTTTCCGCAAGCAGCATTTTTACATCAAGCAAAGCATTTTCAAAAGCAAGGCCGCGATGGACATGTGTGATGTTGTATTCTTTATTATTTGCGTTTAAACCTATCTGTGCTGCAATAGCATTGGTTGTACTTTGAACAAAGTTTTTAGGTGTGAGTGTTCCTTCATTGTAATCAATGATTTGGTTTAAGAAAAGTATGCAATCTTCCATTCCTCCATTTGCAGTGCCAATCACTATCCCGTTAAGGTTAGGATATTCTTTTAACAATCTTGCAGCAGCACCAACTCCCATTCGTACTGCTTTACCCATTCTTCGCAATATGTTAAGTGGAATGTCAGGATAAGAAGGTTCAATTACCATTAATTTGGTTCCGACAACCTTTACAAAATTTTCCAGATCAATTTCTGAAAAAGTTTGTTGGGGAGAAATACAAACAGTTTTATGGATGTACACAGCTTTTAATTTTTTGAAAAAATCAAAGAGCTGCAGTTTCCTCCAAAGCCAAATGAATTTGTCATCACATATTCAATGTTTTGTTTTTGAAAATCAGTAACAGGTTTTAATCCTGTTGATTCAATGGGTGTATTGAAATTTAAGCTCGGATAAATTTCATTGTTTTGTAAAGAAAGAATACTGAATACTGATTCAATTGCAGCTGCTGCACCAAGTGTATGACCTATCTTGGATTTGGATGAGATAAAAAATGGGACCTGGTTAAAAATACGTTGCATCGCTTTTCCTTCCACTTCATCATTATTTATTGTACCCGTACCATGTGCATTCACAAAATTTATCTGAGATGGTTTTAATCCTGCAATAGCTAACGCTTTCTGCATTGAACGGTATGGACCATCACCATTTTCTGATAACGATGACGGATGAAAGGCATCATTGGCATTTCCATAACCTGTGAGCGCAGCATAAATTTTTTTTCCTGCTGCATCTACTTCTTTTTCCAAAACTAAAAATGCAGCACCCTCTCCAAGGTTAAGTCCCATTCGGTGCTTATCAAAAGGTTTACAAAAATCAGGAGCAAGAATACTCAATGAATTAAATCCGTTAATAGTAAATTTTGCAAGTGCATCCACACCTCCTACAATTGCTCTTTTTGCAAATCCGTTTTTAATGAGTCTTGCTCCAAACATTATTGCATTGGCTGATGATGAACATGCTGTGTTGATGGAATTAACAATGCCTTTAACCTGATAAAGTTTTTGTATAAATAATGTGGGTGAAGCACAATCATACGATGATATAAATTGAGAAGGAGAAGATGGATTGTTATTTGCATCATTATATAATTCATCGGTAAGGCACATACCACCAACTGTGCTTGCACCAATAAGTGCAGTGTCGTAACATGTCAGATCATCGTGATTTAAATTGCTGTCTTCAATTGCTTCGCGGAATGCATGGAGTGCAAGGAGATCAGTTCTTGTTGCACCTTTGGTTGTTATGAAAAGTTTCTTTTTTAATTCAGCAGTAGCAATTTTTATTTCACCGAAACGGGAAGTGTTTGCAAATTTTGAATTTAAAATTTCAAGTGTTGATAATCCGCAGGTTTGTTTAATTAATGCATCATGATTTTCTTTTACTGTATTTCCGAGTGCACTTATAACACCTAACCCTGTTACAACAATGCGACTCATTTAAGACAAAATTTTATTCCTGTGTTGCAAAATATAATCAACAATCGTATTAACGTTCACAAAAATTTTTCTTCCTTCTTTCGGATCCTGTATTTTTATTCCATACTCGCGTTCAAGCAGAACAGCCAGTTCAAGCGAATCAATAGAATCTAAACCAAGACCATCTCCAAAAAGTTGCTGATCATCTCCAATATTTTCAGGAGTTATTTCCAGCAGGTTTAAATATTTGATCATGTGTTTTTTTAGCTCCAACTTTAGCTGTTCTCTATCCATTATATCAGGTTTTTTCGTTTTAATCCTATAAATGCTATCACTTGCAAAATCATTGTTATGAGAAATAGTATTAAAATATCAGATGATATGTCGCTGAGTTTTGCACTCTGTAAAAATAAGCTGTAATAAGATTCAAGACACCAATACAAAGGGGAGATTTTCATTATTACATTGAAGAATCCGGTCATTGCAAACGATGGGACAAATATTCCTCCGATTGCTGCAAGCAATACTACTGACACTGCTCCAAATCCATTAGACTGTTCCTGTGTTTGTGAAAAAATGCCAATGCACAAGGCATAACTGATTGCACACCATCCGCAGATTATTGTTACCACGAAAAGTGAAAAAATATTATCCGGAATATTTAGTGCAGGTAAATTTATGAGAGGAAAAATAAAAACTCCAATTGAAAAAATAATTACAACCTGTAATAAAACCACTCCAATATAAACAAGTTGCTTTGCAGCCAATGCAATTAAATAATTGGGAGAAAATGTTCTTAACCGTGTAAAGCTTCCGCTCAGTTTTTCTTTTACAATATTACTTCCGAGAGAAATAACTGTAAAGAACATTGCAAAAATTGTCCACGCTGGAATATTATGCTGGGTTGCATTCGGAATATTTCTGCTCCCATTAATCAATGCATAACGTTCATTGAAATTAATTTT
>JANLUX010000327.1:0-3013 GCA_031363705.1 Bacteroidota bacterium | reverse complement strand
CATTGTTCCTGTGATAAAACCTCCATCTGCTAAACTTTCATAAGTCATCAAACGAGGTTCGCCTTTTGCAGTTTTTAAAATTAATTCCGTTGGAAGAATGGGAACTGATGAACCACCGGCAACAACCGCTTTCATTTTCTTTCCATTCTTAATTCCACCGCAATAAGTATCTGAATAAATAAACTCTTCAACAGGAAGCCCTAATTCAATTTCATAAACGCCTGGTTTATTAATATGCCCTGATGCAGAAATTAATTTTGTTCCGGTAGATTTTCCAATCCCGATTTTTGCATATTCATCACCACCCATATTTATTACTGGGGTAACTGCGGCAATGGTTTCAACATTGTTAACAATAGTAGGGCAATCCCACACTCCTTTCACTGCAGGAAATGGTGGTTTAATTCTTGGATTACCACGTTTGCCTTCGAGGGATTCTATCAATGCAGTTTCCTCACCACATATATAAGCTCCTGCACCGGGATGAACATATAAATCCAGAGTATAATCAGTTCCTAAAATATTTTTTCCCAGCCAGCCCGCTTCGTATGCTTCTGCAATTGCTTTTTCCAGGATGTGATAAACATACATCATCTCACCTCTTATATATATATAGGAAGTGTTTGCACCGATTGCATAAGAAGAGGTAATCATTCCTTCCACCAACGAATGCGGGATTTTCTCCATCAGGTAACGATCCTTGAAAGTACCCGGTTCACTTTCATCAGCGTTGCAAAGAAGATAACGTGGAACGCCTTCAGGCTTTGCAATGAAACTCCATTTCAATCCTGTTGGAAATCCAGCACCGCCACGCCCACGCAATCCTGATTTCTTTACTTCTTCAGTAACTTCATCAGGCTTCATGGTTTTCAATGCTTTTTCAACGGAAGCATAGCCACCATTTTCATGGTACACCTTATAGGTATCAATACCGGGAACGTTTATATGTTGAAGAAGAAGTTGTCTTCCCATAAATTCTTATGCTTTTATTTTTTCCTTATTCCAATGAGAAATCTGTTCGCCTTTGTTTTTATAATCACCAAGAATTGCATCTACTTTTTCAGCAGTTAAATTCTCATGGTATTTTTCTCCGATCTGCATCATGGGTGCTGTACCGCAGCTTGCAAGACACTCAACCGTTTTTAAAGTAAACATTCCATCCGCAGAAGTTTGTCCTTCCTTAATATTTAATTTCTTTTCGATGTATCGCACAATATCTTCTGCACCCAATAACCAGCAAGGTCCGGTTCTGCAAACTTCGATCACACATTTACCTATTGGTTTTAAATTAAACATGGAATAAAAAGAAGCTACTTCATACACTTCAATCGGCTGAATTTTTAAAATGGAAGCCACATAATCCATCACGGGAGCTGAAAGCCATCCGTCAAATTCTGCCTGTGCAATATGCAAGACAGGAAGAATGGCAGACTTTTGTTTTCCTCCGGGATAACGTTTCATTATATTATTCACCAACGTTAAAGCATCTTCCGAAAATTTTATTTCTTTTCCGTTTTCCATTGTTGCCACTTTATGAATCAAGTTCACCTGCAATTACATTCATCGAACTTAAAGTAAGAATTGCATCACTCAACATTGCACCTTTTATCATTTCAGGATATGCCTGGTAATAAATAAAGCAAGGTCTGCGGAAATGCAAACGATAAGGCTGTCTTCCTCCATCACTGATTAAATAAAATCCTAATTCACCATTTCCGCCTTCCACACAATGATAAACTTCGCCTTTGGGAACATCTGTTTCTCCCATCACTATTTTGAAATGCCAGATCAATGCTTCCATTTCATTATACACTTCTTCTTTTGGAGGTAAGTAAAATTCAGGAACATCAGCATGGAAAGAAGTTTTATCATCCAATGCATCTAATTTCTGCATTGCCTGCTTGATGATGTAAATACTTTCCCACATTTCTTTTTCACGAACCATGAAACGGTCGTAGGTATCTCCATTTGTTCCGATAGGAATTGTGAAATCAAAATCTTCGTAAGAAGAGTAAGGATTCATCACACGCACATCGTAATCAACTCCGGCTGCACGAAGATTAGGTCCTGTAAATCCATAAGCCAATGCACGTTCTGCTGAGATGGGTCCACAGGCAATGGTTCTATCCATAAAGATGCGATTCCGTTCTAAGAGGTTTTCAAACTCTTTTAATCCGAGCGGAAGTTCTTTCATTAATTTCTCAATCTTCAACCAAGCTGTTTGATTGAAATCTCTTTCTAATCCTCCGATGCGCCCAATGTTAGTTGTTAAACGCGCTCCGCAAATCTCCTCGTATATTTCATAGATGTGTTCACGGTATTGAAACACATAAAGAAAACCTGTCATTGCTCCACTATCAACACCAATTACTGAATTGCAAACGAGGTGATCAGAAATGCGTGCAAGTTCCATGATGATGACACGTAAATAATCAACCCGCTTTGGCATTTTTATTCCGGCAAGTTTCTCCACTGTCATGTGCCAGCCCATATTATTGATTGGAGATGAGCAATAATTCATTCTATCAGTAATAGGAGTGATCTGGTAATAAGGTCTTCGTTCCGCTAATTTTTCAAATGCACGATGGATGTAACCAATAGTTGGTTCAGATGAAACAATCATCTCACCATCCATCTTCACCACATTTTGAAAAACTCCGTGTGTTGCAGGATGTGTAGGACCTAAATTTAGGGTTGTATATTCTTTCTGAATTATTTCTGTTGTATTTTCCTGCATGTTCAAATTAATTTTCTACAATTAATTTTTGTGTAAAATTACGTTCTGAATCTTTTAGTTGTACAATATATTCACCTGATTCCAGGTTACTAATATCAATATTCTCTCCTTCCTCAAAATTATTAATTGACTTTATTAAACTTCCATTAACTGAATAAATCAGAAGTGTACCATTTAAATTATTTTGTGTAGAAGAAATATTAATTAAATTATTTGCAGGATTTGGAAAAATAAAGTCGTGATTGGTTTGAGTTATTAAAGTGAAATGGGGAATTA
>JANLUX010000427.1:0-6988 GCA_031363705.1 Bacteroidota bacterium | reverse complement strand
TTGTTGATGCTGAAGGCAAGGCTTATGGATTAGGAGGGCGCACAGTTGTAACGCTCTGCCGTTGCGGATTATCTAAAACCAAACCATTTTGTGATAGCTCACATAAAGGTCATTTGGAGCATCTCGCAGTAGCCTTTGATTTGCCGGAAAAGAAAGTGATTTAGGAAGTATGGATTCCCCCCCGCTATCGCACGCATAGCTGCCACAAGACCTCCAGACTTGTGGTGCTGTCCCAAAGCTATCATACGCACAATGTCATTATTTAAGAAGGCAATTGTACGACTCCTTTGGAGTCGAAGGTTTATAGATGTATATCTGCTATAAACCTTTGACTACGATGTGGTCATACGTTTAACTTAACGAAATAACTAAACAAAATCTTCTAAAAGCCTGAAAAAATATTTCCTTTTATCAGCCAACCTAATGTGTACGCAAACACAAATAATAAGTTGCGTATTCAAATAAGTTTCCAAATAAAAAGTAGCAATCTTAATTTTAAAACCGTTAACATCATCTGCACCAGTGCTACCTCCACCTGTGCTATATCAAATCCTCTCCGCACAGCAGTCATTTGCAGCGGCATCACTTCTATTCCCTCAATCATAACTCGCAATCACACCGGCACAACTTGAAATTAGGCTGGCGCAATATGAAATCTGGCTGGCGCAACATTCACATCCATTGGCACAATAGGAAATTAGGCTGGCGCAATACGAAATCTGGCTGGCGCAACATTCACATCCATTGGCACAATAGGAAATTAGGCTGGCGCAATACGAATTCTGGCTGGCACAACATTCACATCCATTGGCACATCAGGAAATTAGGCTGGCGCAATACGAATTCTGGCTGGCACAACATTCACGTCAGGATGGTGTTGTTTCTTTTCCACCAACCTGTAACAACTTTTGCAGCTAAACCGGTTTGTTGAACAGCTCAGTTCTCACATCTCACTTTTAATCACTTCCCTGCAATGTTCTTCGCAATTCCTGCACTGCCTTGCACAACGCAAACAATGTTCATGCTCAAAATTTTCACATACTGATGAGCAGGATATGCAGGCATCGGCACAAAGCAAACACGCATTTGCAAATAAGGGAGAATTGTTTTCTCCTAAGGCAACACATAATTCGCACACTGCAGCACAGTCAAGGCAAATGCGTGCATAATCTTCAGCTCCTTCTTCTTTGTATGCAGCTGCACATGCCTTACATTCAATGGCGCACTGCCTGCAAGCTTCAATACATTCTTTTAGATGCTCTTTCATGATCGCATAGTTTATATGATTAATAACTGGTTGTGCATGCAAGAAAATTAATCATAATGTTTTGTTTAAAAGGTTAGAAAACTATGCCATTAAATTTTGTCTCTATAAAAGAAAACGTTACGCTTTTGTTTAAAAAAATATTTGTGGAATTTAATGGGCAGCTGCGGTTTGCGGTTTACAATTACATGCGCCACAATAACTGGAAACTGTAAAATGCAAACTGTAAACTTTTTTAATTCTTCTGAAAAAACACCGAAGCATCCACCAGCTTATTTTCCACCACGGCAATAACCTGGTCGCCATCCTCCGGTTCTATCACATATCCGCCTGTGAAATAACCAAAGCTCGGCAGCACGGCCTGTTGCTTTCCGAAATAAAAACAAGGAAACTTAAAATGCTGGTTTGCCTTGCCTGTTAATTTTATTACGGGATGAATATGTCCTGCGATGTTATAGCTCAATCCATCATAGTTAGTCTTTGGATGATGCGTGAAACTAAAAGGATTAAACCTGAATTCTTTTTTATGAACTGAAAGCGGCAATGAAGAATAGCACTCATCATTAAACTGATCATGATTACCAAGTACAATATGCATATCAACCGAATGATACTTTTTTCTCCATGTGCAGAAATGTTCCCACTCACTATTCATAGAACTATGAAAGAGATCTCCTGTAAAAATAATGGTGTGTGCATTGTTTGTTAAAATCAATTCATCCAGACGTTTGAAATTATTTTTGATTGCCTGCAGTGGCAGCGGAATTCCTTCTTTGCGGAAATGCGAAATTTTACCCAGATGCAGATCACTGATTAATAGTGCTTTTTCTTCCTGCCAGAAAACCGCTTTTTGCGGTAAGATTGTTAAATGATTATTGCGGATGATAATCTCCATCTGCTACTTTTCTATTTGCTTAATAAGTTTCTGAATGCGATCCTCTAGTTTTTCTGACGTTAACTGCTCGCGAAAACGGTCCACTAAAATAGGAAATGCAAACGGGGTGGGACGCTCAGGATATTTAATAATTATCTGCTGGTGAGCAATGCGTTGCAACGCTTTTCGCATACGATGTTCTTCCAGTTGCTGATCAAGCGACTCCTGATATGCTTGTCTGATTAATAAATTATTTGGCTCATGCTCGCGAATGACTTCAAACAATAATGATGAGGAAGCCTGGATGTGCTTTGTCTTCATTGATTTTCCAGGGTAACCGGTAAAAATCAATCCTGCAACAGAGGCGATCTCTCGAAATTTTCTTTTCGCCATTTCAATTGAATTCACACTGTGCTGAATGTCATCCAGTAAATTCTCCGTAGTAAATAAATTATGTTCTTCTAATACATCACTGAGATTAATATAAGTATCACTCAGCAATTCAAAACCATAATCACTCATTGCAATTGAAAAACTTATCGGTGTTATTTTACTTATCCGGTAAGCAATAACCGCGGAAAGCCCTTCGTGCACAAGCCGTCCTTCAAAAGGAAAAATAAAAATATGATGACCTTCTTTTGTTTCGCATTGTTCAATTAACAATTGATGGTGTGTTGGTATAGCAGATCGGTCATGCTGCAATTGTAGTAATGGCTGCAGTTTTTTAATCTCAGGTTCCTTTGCATTAGGATTTAAAATTCCATCTAACCGTTCGCGGATAAATTCAGAAAGTTGGGATGATAAAGCAATCCTGCTGCCTTGCCAGCTTGGTACGGTTCCTTTTGTTTTGGATGATTTGCGAACCTGTGCAATCATTTCACGCACGCGAATAAATTCAAGGTTCACTCCACCAAAAGAAAAAACATCACCTGTTTTTAATCGCGCTATAAATGATTCTTCTATGGTTCCAATATATTTTCCACTGAGAAATTTTACACTGATAGATGCATCGGACACTATGGTTCCCATGCTTAAACGATGCCGCATTGCAATGCGCCTGTCTTTCACTACAAAAAGATTTCCATCTCTCTCCACTTTTCGAAACTCATCATAAGCTATCAATGTCGCTCCACCGGTGGTGATAAAACCTAACAACCACTCCCATTCATCTCTTGTTATATATTGATAAGCAAAAGTAGATTTGATTTCATTAAATAACTTCTCTTCTTCAAATCCATCACCCACTGCCAGCGTTACCATGTATTGAGCAAGTACATCATAAGCATTAACAACAGGCAGTCGGTCTTCAATAATATTCCTCTCCACACCCACCCGCAATGAAACGGCTTCAATTAATTCAAGCGCATGTGTGGGCACAAAATAAATTTTACTTGTTTCACCCGGACGATGACCGCTTCTGCCGGCACGTTGTAAAAAACGCGAAACGCTTTTGGGACTTCCAACCTGTATTACAGTTTCAACCGGTCGAAAATCAACTCCCAGATCAAGACTTGAAGTACATACCACAAGCTTAAGCTTCTCCTTATGCAAAGCATCTTCTACCCAGTTACGTATTTCACGATCAAGCGATCCGTGATGAATAGCCATTTGTCCTGCTAATTCAGGATATTTTTCTAAAATAAAACGATACCATAACTCAGTTTGTGACCGCACATTGATAAACAACAATGTTGATTTACTATTGAGAACAATTGGCATTATTTTATCTAACAGATTTGTTCCGAGATAGCCAGCCCAGGGCAAGCGTTCTATTTTATCAGGAAGAATTGACTCAACAACAATTTTCTTTTTAAGATCAGAGATGATAATTACAGATTTGTCTTTATCAAAATCTATCCCAAGCAATACTTCCCGGGCTTGTTCAAGATTACCAATAGTAGCTGATATGCCCCAGGTTAAAACATCAGATTGAATATTTCTTAACCGTGCCAATGCAAGCTCCGTTTGAACACCCCGTTTAGTGCTTAGCAGTTCATGCCATTCGTCCACAACTGCTACTTTAAGATGCCTGAAGACTTCTGAATTATTCTTTGTTGCAAAAAGCAAATGGAGACTTTCAGGAGTGATCAGCAGCACTTCAGGCATTGCTTTTTTCTGTGCAGTTTTATCTTTCGCACTCATGTCACCCGTTCTAACTCCCACCTGCCAGGGAATTTCCAACTCATCACAAGCCAGCTGAAGGTTTCGTTGAATATCCCTGGTGAGCGCACGCAATGGCGTTATCCAAAGAACATAAAGTTGAGATGCCTTTTTCTTTTTAAAGTCTTTGTGCTTATTGATGTATTCAACCAAAACAGGTAAAAACATTGCATACGTTTTACCTGAACCGGTTGGTGCATTCAGCAATCCACTTTTGCATTCAAGAAATGCAGCCAATGTTTGTTTTTGAAAATCAGCCAGCTTCCAATTTTTTTGCTGAAGCCATTTTCGTATTACTTTATGGCCCGGAGAATCCATCATGTTATTAAATTAGAATATCTGCGATTCAGAACAAAAAGTATCACTTGTATTCAAACTGAAAATTAAGCAGCAAAATTAATAATATGGCTCTCTTTAATGAGGTGTTAATCAGCTTTGGATTCACTTGTACAAAAATAATATAACTGTACCCTTAAGTTGAATAAAACGATGGAACAAGATTTAAATTAAAAAATTCACTTTTTAAATTAACTATTTTAGTTTCTGAATTGTAATTTAGCATCAGGTTAATTGAATTATTAATTAGTTTCGAAAAAAAGCTGGTTATGAAGAATAAGTTTGCCACTATGGACCTGACCCACAATAAAACTATTATTTATTCATTACTTTTTATTTTTTTATCAGTGATGATTAAATGCACTCCCTCACTAACTGATGATGAAAAAAAACAGGTGGCTACAAATGATTCGCTGATGCATAAAAAGATTGCAGATTTATTTGACCGTTCACTGGAATGGGTTGCCCCAGATACTTCTACTCTATTCTCAAATGATGCAGGGAGATTAATACTTTATGGGCGCGAATTAATTGCAAACACTGCGTTTTTCTTAGGTCCTAAAGGTAAAGTATCACAATCAACTAACGGAATAAATTGTCAGAACTGCCATCTTGATGCCGGAACAAGACTTTACGCAAACAGCTTCAGTGCTGTTGCAGCAAATTATCCCAAGTGGAGACCCCGCTCTGGCATGCTTGAAACATTGGAGAAAAGAATAAATGATTGCATGGAACGCAGTATGAATGGAAATAAATTAGACAACCTGAGCAAAGAAATGCTTGCCATGGTAGCATATATAAATTGGGTTGGAAAAGATGTGAACAAAGATATAATCCCTAAAGGGGCTTCCGTAGTTGATCTTCCGTTTCTTAACCGTGCTGCCGATACCGCAGCTGGAAAAATTGCCTTCATGAAACATTGTATTGCTTGTCATGGTAGTGATGGGCAAGGAAAATTGAATGAGGATAAAATAACATATCTATATCCACCCTTATGGGGACCGCATAGTTATAATGTGAGTGCAGGTTTATATCGCTTATCAAGGTTTGCTGGTTTTATTAAATCGAATATGCCAAACCTGATCAGTAGTCACGACAAGCCAACTTTAACAGATGAAGAAGCTTGGGATATTGCAGCGTTTGTTAACAGCATGCCCCGTCCTGAAAAAAAGTTTAAAGAAGATTATCCTGACATCACAAAAAAACCATTTGATCATCCTTATGGTCCTTATTCAGATAAATATTCGGAAAATCAACATAAGTATGGTCCGTTTGCCGAAATGCCTTCAGCTAAAAAGAAAAAGTGAGTTCTTCATTAATTATAAAAAACAAATATTACTTTTGATCACAGTTCAGCTTTCCTTTTCGTTTAATTCAATTTTACTCATAATATAAATTCATCTAAAACCACAACTCACATGAAAGAAAAAAAAGTATCACCACACATTACTGACCGTAGAGAATTTCTCGGAACCTTAGCTACTGGTGCTGCAGCGCTTGGATTAACCACTCTGGCAGCACCATTGAAACTAAACGCTGAACCTGTTGCCGCTACTGACCCGGTTAATGAAGCAGATGCATGGTTCAATAAAATAAAAGGGAAACATAAAATTGTATATGATGCCACCCAACCTCATGAGATTTTCCCTTTTGCATGGCCACGCGTATTCCTGATGACCAATGCAGCTACTGGTACACCTGAAAGTGATTGTGGTGTGGTAGTGATACTTCGTCATGCCGCTATCGGTTATGCTTTTGAAGACCGGTTGTGGGAAAAATACAAGTTTGCCGACATGTTTAAAGCGCGTGAAATAGGACCTGCTTTTCAGGCTGCTGATGCTGCAACAGCATTAGACAAGCGTAACCCGTTTTGGAAACCTAAACCAGGAGATTTTAAAGTGCCGGGTATCGGCCCTGTTGCTATCGGCATTAATGAATTACAGGCAAGCGGTGTTATGTTTTGCGTTTGCAATGCAGCTATCACAGTATATTCTACTGTGGCAGCTATGCAGATGAACCTGCAGCCAGCTGATGTAATGGCTGACTGGATGAAAGGATTATTGCCAGGAATACAGATTGTGCCTTCCGGTGTATGGGCAGTGGGACGCGCTCAGGAGAAAGGTTGCGGCTACTGTTTTGCAGGTTAATAATTAAATCATTTAGGTTAAAGGCAGATTCAACAGTCTGCCTTTTTTTAATGGCTGCTTAACGGAATACATTCAAATTGAAAACTTTTTAGTATCGTTATACCATTAGCTAATATAAAACAGTCTTTTTCTTTTCGCCTCACCCCCGACCCCTCTCCCAAGGAGAGGGGAAATTTGGTCTATTTTATATTAGCTAATGGTATTATT
>JANLUX010000378.1:0-12186 GCA_031363705.1 Bacteroidota bacterium | reverse complement strand
TTTATGGAGCAATACAAGTACAGCTGAAGATCAAACAAACCTTGCTGCAAATACATACACAGTTACCGCAACTGATAATTCAGGATGTACGGGACAACAGTCATTTACTGTAAATCAGCCAACATCAATTACAGTGAATGGAGTGATAACAAATGTTTCGTGTAACGGAGGATCCAACGGTGCAATAAACATTACTGCTTCGGGCGGAACGGTTGGATATACTTATCTATGGAGCAACACCAGCACTGCAGAAGATCAGACAAATCTTACAGCAAACACCTATACCGTTACTGTTACTGATGCAAATAGTTGTACAGCCCAGCAATCATTTATTGTAAATGAACCACTACCGATCACTGCAACATTTACCAATGTAGATGAAAGCTGTGGTCAAAACAATGGCAGTTCAACAGTAAATCCTTCAGGTGGAAATGGTGGCTATACTTATTTATGGTCAACTGGTTCAACGTTTGCAACAATATCAAATCTTGCACCCGGCACTTACACTGTTACCGTAACAGATGTATTATCCTGCAGCAATATATTTTCTACAACCATTAATGCAATCAGCGGGCTTAACATATTTTCCTCTATAACTCCGGTAAATTGTAACGGTGGTTCTGATGGTGCAATTGATCTTACTGTTAGCGGAGGAACACAACCATATACATTTTTATGGTCGAACTTAGCTTTAACAGAAGATATTTCAGGTTTAACATCTGACTTTTACACTGTCACCATTACTGACTTTAACTTATGTGTGGAAGTAGATACTTTCTTCGTGCCCGAACCTACACCCATCACTGCTACGTTTAACATAATAAGTGCAGCTTGCAACAATCCTAATGGAAGTGCCACAGTAACAGCTTCAGGAGGATCACCGGGCTATACTTACTTATGGTCAAATGGTTTTACTACCGCTGGCATTTCAAATGTAGTTTCGGGTCCATATACAGTTACAGTTACTGATTTTCATATCTGCACTTCATCATTTATTGCAAACATTGGTAATGATCCTGGCCCTTCAATTGTTGTTGATTCCATTATAAATGTTTCTTGTAACGGAGGAAATAACGGAGCCATCTACACTACTGCAACTGGTGGCACAATTCCTTTGCAATATTTATGGTCGAACAATTTTACATCAGATGATATCACCGGATTGCCTGCAAATAACTACACTGTAACTGTTACAGATGTGCGTGGTTGCACAGCAACTGCTGTTGCAAATGTTATCGAACCCTCTGCATTATCACTCTCATTTTCATCAACCACTGCAAATTGTAATTTGAATAACGGAAGCGCACAGGTTACACCTTCCGGTGGAGTTTCACCCTATCAAATTTTATGGAGCAATGGTGATACAACATCAACAATTCAAAATTTATTTGCCGGTACATATACCGCTACAATTACTGACGATAATGGTTGTGTTTATACAGATACAGTGAATGTCCCGAATTCAGGAGTTCCACAAATCAGTTTAATTAATAAAAAAGATGTGACTTGTAATGGAGGCAATAACGGATCAATAACCATTACAGCAAGCAATGGAGTAGGGCCTTACACTTACTTATGGTCTAATGGCGATGTGGGCAATGTAGCAGATACTCTTACAGCAAGTACATTTACAGTTACAGTTACTGATAATACAGGCTGTACGCAAACGGCATCATATACTATAAATGAGCCATCGGCAATCACTCTCCAGTTTTCTTTTACTCCTGAGCCTTGCAACAATGGAAACGGATCTGCAACGGTAACTGCAAATGGTGGAACCCCAGGATATACTTATTTATGGTCAAATAATAATACTACAGCAACAATAACAAACCTGGCAGCGGGAACTTATACAGTTACGGTTACTGATTTTAATAGCTGTACAAAAACCGGAACTGTAACTGTTACCGCTATTGCTCCTCCTGATATCACCATTACTTCAATAACAAATCTTACCTGTCATGGAACAGCTACAGGTGCAATAAATATTACAATAGTGAATGGCGTTTCTCCTTATACTTATTTATGGTCTAATGCCCAAACTACTGAGGACATCAGCAACTTACCAGGAGGCTATTATACTATTACAGTTACAGATAACAACAACTGCCAGGATATTTATGATTCAATTCAAATCACAGAACCAGCTGCAATTGTTGTTAGTTATACAATGATTCCATCCACTTGTGGTAATGCGAATGGCAGCATCACAACTTCAGCAAGCGGTGGCATGGGTGGCTTGACTTATTTATGGTCGAACAATGCAACCACTTCATCCATTTCAAATATATCTTCCGGTGTATATATACTCACAGTTAAAGACGCAAATAATTGTCAGCACTTTGATACTATACAAGTTTCAAATATTGATGGACCAACAGTTACTACAAATATTGCTCAACCGGTTACTTGCAATGGTGGCAGCGATGGAGGGCTAAGTGTCAATATTACTCAGGGCTCTGCTCCGTTTACTTTTTTATGGTCAAATGGTAATACAACTCAAAATATAAGTAATGTGCCTGCAGGAATTTATTTTCTTACAGTAACAGATTCGAATGGTTGTTTAACTTTTTTCAATGATACAGTTCCTGAACCGGTACCAATAATTGTGAGTGCTGTAATATCAAATCCTACATGCAATTTAAATAATGGTATTATAACGGTTACTCCTATTGGTGGAACTCCAACGTTTTCTTATACTTGGTCCACAGGCGATCATTCATCTACTATATCAGGATTAAGTGCAGGGGTTAACTATACTGTTACCATTACTGATGTTAACGGTTGTTCCGTTGATTCATCATTTATCCTTTTCAATTCGGGTAGCCCTTCTATTAATATTGTTTCAATAACAAACGTGAGGTGTTTTGGTGAAAATAATGGCGCCATTGATATCAGCGTGAACGGAGGGGTTATGCCTTATCAATACAATTGGTCGAATAACACACAGTCACAGGATTTACAAAATCTGATAGCCGGAGTTTATACACTTACAATTACGGATACAATGGGTTGTACAACCACTCAGCTATTCACCATTATCCAGCCTCAGCAAATAAATATTTCTTTTCCATTGATACAAAATACAAACTGTACGCAGACCAACGGAATCATAGTTGTCGATGTTAATGGTGGAACTCCCGGATACAGTTTGCTCTGGTCAACAGGATATATAGGTGATACACTTCAGAACATTGGTGCAGGAAGTTATGTAATTACAGTGACCGATACTTTAGGATGTGTAAATAGTAGTGTAGCAAATGTGAGTGATGTAAATGGTCCTTCTATTATCAACGTAGATTCTGTGAATGTTACTTGTCCCGGAGGAAATAATGGTGCTATTACCATCACTGCAACAGGAGGAACAGGAGCGCTTACTTACTTATGGACAAACAATCCCTCCACTTCTCCTTCAATTAATAATCTTGAAGCAGATACATTTACAGTAATAGTAGAGGATACCGCAGGATGTCTTGCCGTTCACTCTGTTATCATTACTGAACCAGCACCTTTTCTTTTCCAATCAGAAGTTCCTTTGCAAAATCCTCCTTATAATCTTTCCTGTTTTCAATCAGGTGATGGAATCATCAATTTAACTATCAGTGGCGGAACACCTCCTTATATTTATATCTGGTCAAATGGTTCCAATCAGGATTCACTTCAAAATCTTTCTGCTAATACATACACTGTATTAATTACCGATGCAAATCAATGTACAACCACAGATACCTTTACATTGACAGAACCTCCTCAATTGATTGCCAATGCAGGAAATAATTTTACCATATGTGGAGAAACCCAAACTACACTTAATGCTGCTCCTATAACTATTGGCATCGGTTACTGGCAAGTGATTAATGGAAATGGTACAATAGCCTTTGCTGATTCCACAGCACCGATTACCGCAGTTAGTAATCTTCCTGTAGGAGATAATATTTTTCAATGGACGGTGAGTAACGGAAGTTGTTCTGATACTTCCATAATTGTGGTGACTGCCGCATCAAGGATTACTGCAATTCCGGGTATTGACAGGATTATTTGCGAAAGCACTACTACACTGGATGCCACACGTCCGCAGTTTGGTACCGGATTCTGGCATTTGTTAAACGGCTCAGGAATTATTCAGGATTCAACGAATGCATTAACCTCAGTGCAGAATTTATCTGTCGGTGCAAATGTGTTTCAGTGGATAGTAAGCAACGGTTCGTGTCGTGATACAGGTATTATTACCATCATACGAAGAGATTCTATTGATTGCCTCTCACCGATATTAATTCCAACTGCATTTTCTCCTAACAGTGATGGACACAATGATATATTTGAAATAAAAGGAATACAGGATTATACTGATAACGACCTCCTGATTTATAACCGGTGGGGTAAAGTTGTGAATCAATTCCATAGTTATCATAATCAATGGGATGGTTTTGATGATAATGGAAAAGAACTGGCAGATGGAACATACTTTATTATTCTTCGCGTGAGAGGAATACCGGATGTATTTAAAAGTTTTGTTGACCTGAGGCGATGAAAAAATATTTGAAAAAATATTCAGCAATTTTTTATGTGAGCATAACCATGTTCATGTCGCAGGTCTTATATGCGCAGCAATCTCCTGTTGTAAGTCACTATATGTTTAATCATTTATTGCTCAATCCTGCTTATGCAGGCAGCCATGAATACGTAAGTACAACATTATTATATCGAAGGCAATGGGCTGGTATGGAAGGAGCACCGGTAACTCAATCAGCAAGCATACACGGCTTAATTCCAAAGAAAAGACTTGGATTAGGATTTTATTTACAACAGGACAAAATTGGAGTTACAAAACAAACGGATTTTTACGGCAGCGGTGCTTATCATCTCGATCTTGGAGATGCAAAATTATCTGTAGGCCTGCAAGGTGGCTTCACTTATCTGAAATCGGAATTAGCTAAACTCACTTATTGGGATCCTTTTGATAATGTTTTTAATTATAACGAATTCACTACCATGTTACCCAATGTGGGAGCTGGCGTTTATTATTACCGCAATCTTTTTTATGCAGGACTTTCAGCGCCTTATCTGTTAAGTTATGATTCAGCACGTGGACCTGATATTAATCCTCCTAATCCAATTCATCACCTGGTGAGAAAATATTATTTTACTATGGGTGGAGTGATTGAAACAGAACAGGAAATAAAATTCAAACCCAGCATGCTGTTAAAGTTTGAGCAGAAAGGTGATTTTCAATACGACATTAATCTGAATGTATTAATTAAAAATATTTTCTGGATTGGTGCATCCTACCGTTCAAAGGATGCCGTTGTTCTATTGCTTGAATACCAGATTAACAGGAAACTCCGCTTAGGATATTCTTTTGATTACACCGTTGGTAAATTAAAAAACTATAACACCGGCTCTCACGAAATAATGCTTGGATATGATTTTGGTTTCTCTGTTTTAAAAATGAAAAGCCCGAGATATTTTTAAGTATGAAGAAAAAGATATTTTCTTTTTTTCTTTTTATCTCCTGCACATTGTTATTCAGTGGTTGTTTACAAATACGATTGCGAACTGCCAATGAAAGCTATGAGCAATTCGCATATGCTGAAGCCGCCAAAGACTATGAATGGGTATTGGCACGTAAAAAAATCCCCGAGGCAATTATTAATGTTGCTGAGAGTTACCGGCAGATGGGTAACTCAATAAAAACTGAATACTGGTATCGCAAGGCATTAAAGCTACCCGATGCAAATCCTGTATGGAAACTTTATTTAGGGGAAGCATTAAAGAAAAATGGAAACTATGCGGAAGCAAAAAAAATGTTCAATGAGTACCTGCAGTTAAACAGAAATGATTTCCGTGCAATAAGGTTGTTGGAATCCTGCGACAGCATCGCACAGTTTGCAGGTGATACTTCTTTGTTTTCAATTTCCCTGCTGAGGTTTAATACACAGGGTGAAAATAATTTCAGTCCGGCTTTTTACCGCTCAGGCATTGTATTTCTCTCTGATAAAAATTTTAAGGGTTTAAGTAAAACAAAATCAGATTTTAATGGAAAGCGTTACCTCGATTTATTCTACGCAAAAAAAACAGAAAAGGGTAATTGGGTTGACCCAGAGCCATTGAGAGGAGAAGTCAACGGTCTTTTTAATGAAGGACCTGCTGTGTTTACTCGTGATTTTAATACCATGTACTTTACCCGTAATAATTATGTGAGTAATAAAATTGATAAGAACAAACACAATGTAAATGTTTTAAAAATATTTAAAGCAGAATTAAAAGATGGGTTGTGGAAAGTAAAGGGTGAAATGTTTTTTAACAGTGGTGATTACTCCGTTGCTCATCCTGCAATCAATTCAACAGGAACAGTTATTTATTTTTCTTCTGACATGCCATGGGGATATGGTGGTAATGATATTTATCGTGTAAAACTGCAAGGACCTGATGTGTGGACAAAGCCAGTGAATATTGGGCCGAAAGTGAATATGGAAGGCAATGAGCTGTTTCCTTTTTTACAGAATGACTCTACACTTTATTTCTCTTCCAATAGTTTTGGTGGATTAGGAGGGTTGGATATTTATGTAACACATTTCACTAACGGAGAATGGAGTGCCCCTGAGAACCTGGGCGAACCGGTGAATTCCTCAGCTGATGATTTCGGTTTTATAATTGATTCCCTTGGAAGGAATGGATATTTTAGTTCTGATCGTTTTGGAGTGGACAAGATTTTCAGCTTTGAAAAAAATCCACCCAGATTAATGCTCCAATTAAACATAACAGATAAGGAAAGTAAGGCTCCTTTGCAAGGTGTGGAAATTAAAGTGTTGACATCCTGTAATCATGATACTACTATAAATACAGATGCATCAGGAAATTTATCTTTAAAATTATCACCATCCTGTGACTATACTTTTTCTTTTAAAGACAATCAGTATTATTATACAACTAATCAGTTAACCACTAAAGGCAAAAACATATCTCAAAATATTATTTTACCGGTAAAGCTGGAACGCATTAAATTAAATACTCCTTCCATCTGGAAGGGAATTGATTTTAAAAAGAAAGACTGGCAACTGCAGCTTACATCAGGTCCTGCACTTGAATCATTGGTAAAAATGCTTGAAGAAAATCCGCAGATTAAAATTGAAATTAGTTCTTATACCGACTCACGCGGTAGTGATGCAGAAAATTTAAAACTTACACAACGCAGAGCCGAACTTGTTCAGCAATATTTAACATCACGCGGAATTAAAGCTGAAAGGATTATTGCCAAGGGTCATGGTGAGGCAAAACTGTTAAACAAGTGTACAAACAACCTGCTTTGCCTCGAAGAGGATCACCAGGTAAATAACAGAATTGAAATTACTGTGAAAAGTATTTCCAAAGGTTTTGAATCACCATGAATAGTGCGCGCATTCCGTTAGCTGAGCGCGTTCGTCCAAAATCATTAGATGAAATTGTAGGTCAGCAACACCTCACAGGTGATGATGGTGTTTTTAGAAAAATGTTGCAAACCGGAACATTGTCTTCCATGATATTGTGGGGACCACCTGGAGTTGGAAAGACAACACTTGCTTTTATTCTGGCAGAGTATGCACATCTTCCTATTTATACATTGAGCGCAATAAGTTCCGGTGTTAAAGATGTTCGAGAAGTGATTGCAAAAGCAACTGAAGCAGGTAAGGCTGTTTTGTTTATTGATGAAATTCACCGGTTCAATAAATCGCAACAGGATTCATTGCTGGGTGCAGTGGAAAAAGGGATCATCACTTTGATTGGTGCAACCACTGAGAATCCTTCGTTTGAAGTAATTCAACCATTGCTGTCACGTTGCCAGGTTTATGTATTGCAGCATTTAACCAAAGATGATCTGATTGGCTTGCTTCACCGCGTTGTTAATGAAGATGAAATTTTAAAAACATTAATCATTTAGTTAAAAGAAACAGATGCGTTGCTTCGTATTTCTGGCGGTGATGCACGAAAGCTGCTCAATCTTTTAGAGCTTGTTGTTAATACTGCTGGAACAAATAAGATAATTATCACTGATTCATTAGTAACCAAAATAGCTCAACAGAAAATCGCCATCTATGATAAGTCGGGCGAACAACATTATGATATCATCTCTGCTTTTATTAAATCAATTCGTGGCAGTGATCCCAATGCTGCCGTGTATTGGCTGGCCAGGATGATTGAGGGTGGAGAAGATCCGAAATTTATTGCACGCAGAATGGTGATACTCGCCTCAGAAGATATTGGTAATGCAAATCCAAATGCGTTGATGCTTGCAACCAGTTGTTTTCATGCGGTGGAAATGATCGGTTATCCCGAAGGCAGGATTATTCTTTCGCAAACTGTTGTTTATCTTGCTTCATCACCAAAGAGCAATGCCTCTTATATGGCGATTGAAGATGCACTGTCAAAAGTGAAGCAAACCGGAGATTTGCCAGTACCGCTTCATTTACGTAATGCCCCCACCAAACTTATGAAAGAGCTTAATTACGGAAATCAATATGAATACGCGCATCAATATGAAAACAATTTTGTGCAACTCGAATATCTTCCTGAAACAATTTCCGGTGAACGATTTTATGATCCCGGAAAAAATGCACGCGAAGAAGAGATGCGGAAATTTTTAAAGCTGCGCTGGAAAGAAAAGTATGGTTATTGAAAGGAAACAACCATTAACAAGAGACGTCATTGCGAGGAACGAAGCAATCTGCCGCTATGAAACAGATTGCTTCGTTCCTCGCAATGACGAATTATTTTATTGCTTTTTATTCAGCCTCATTTACTTTTGCAGACAATGACCATTCAAAAAAATCTATCACTCAAACCTTATAATACTTTTGGTATAGATGTTAGCGCAGCTCATTTTGCCGATGTTTTTTCTGTTGAAGAATTAAAAACAATTTTATCAGATGCTACTTTCCACAAAATTCCAAAATTAATTCTGGGAGGAGGAAGCAATGTTTTGTTTACAAAAAATGTTGATGCTCTTGTAATTCATAATCAAATAAAAGGAATAGAAATTATCAAGGAAGATGATGATTATGTTTTTATCAGATCAGGTGCAGGTGAAGCATGGAATGATTTAGTGATGTATGCCGTTGCGCATAATTATGGAGGTATTGAAAACTTAAGTCTTATTCCGGGAAGTGTTGGTGCTGCTCCTATGCAAAACATCGGGGCGTATGGAGTGGAGTTAAAAGAAACATTTGTTGAGTTGGAAGCAATACATATTGAAACTGCTGAACAAAAAACTTTTGTTAAAGAAGAATGTAAATTTGGTTACAGAGAAAGTATTTTCAAGCATGAAGCAAAAGGGAAATACATCATCATCTCTGTAACACTTCAACTAAATAAAAATCCTGTTTTCAATACAAGCTATGGAGCTATCGAACAGGAATTACAAAAGATGAATGCACAACCTAACATTAAAAATATCAGTGAAGCTGTTTGCAACATCAGGCGAGGTAAATTGCCAGATCCTGCTAAAATCGGAAACGCTGGAAGCTTTTTTAAAAATCCAACAGTCAATCAGGAAAAATTTGAAAAACTGAAATCCCAATATCCAACCATACCAAATTATGCAACTGGTAACTCATCTACGCAACAACCCAACAACCCAACAAGCCAACAACACAAACTACCTGCAGGCTGGCTGATAGAACAGTGCGGATGGAAAGGAAAGAGAGTTGGAAATACAGGGTCACATAAAGATCAGGCATTAGTCCTTGTTAATTATGGCAATGCAACAGGAGAAGAAATTATTGCGTTGGCAAAACAAATTCAGCAATCAGTAAAAGAAAAATTTGAGGTGGATATTTTACCTGAAGTGAATGTGTATTGAAATAAAAACGTGTCCGATATTTTCCTTTATTTTTGTAAATAATAACTGAAACGATGCAGGCTACATATCGCTTAAAATCTTCCGAACTCAATAATGAGTTTATCAAAGTAATTAGAAAGCTTTTTAAAAATAAAGAAATTGATATAACTATTTCTTCTGCTGATCAGCAAAAAGGAAAAGAAGAGTTTATTCAGGCTATTGAAGACGTGAGGCTTCGAAAAAATATTATTGCTTTTTCTCCTGATGATTTTAAAAAATTCTCAGCCAAACTTACAGGTAATTGAGAAGTATTAATTTTTCTCAAAAAGCATTCAAGGATTTTTACTTATGGTCTTTGAAAGATAAGAAGACACTTGGAAAAATCAACGAGTTGATATTAGAATGTTGCAGAACGCCTTTTACCGGCAAGGGAAAACCAGAACCTTTGAAAAATGAATTCAAAGGAATGTGGTCAAGAAGAATTAATAGTGAGGATAGATTAGTTTACAGCATTACAGATGAAGAGATTTTTATTGTTAGCTGTGAAGGGCATTATACCTGAATGCCAGTTGTAAAATCCAGCAATCAGTAATAGAAAAATTTGAGGTGGATATTTTACCTGAAGTGAATGTGTATTGATTTCTAAAAAACTTAACGCATCAAATACATCTTACCCCAACCCTTCTTGAAATAAGAATCGGCTAATGTTTCGCGGTGTTCAATTTTTTCATCGTGTAAACGTGTCTGAACCTGGTAGAGATAAACACCATTCGCAAGCTGATCTCCAAACTCATCTTTGCCATCCCATGCAAAGTCAGTAATATTTCTTCCAATGTGTAAATTACCCAATTCATCGCGTGTGATTTCGCGAACCACTTTGCCTGTTATGGTCATGATGCGGATTTTCATCTGCTCAGGAATTTCCGAACCGGTTAATACAAAAACAAACCTTGTAGATGTTGAAAATGGATTAGGGTAATTAACAACTTCTGTAATGGTGCTTCTGTTAATGATCTCAAATGTTATCCTGTAATGATTACGCCCGCTTTGATTTCCTGATGCATCAGTAGCTTCCACATCTAATTCATAGATCCCATCTTCTAACCGCTCAGGGGTGTATGCAATGCGAAAACTGTTTTTAGGTAAAGATGCAGGTGTCCATTTCAATTTTGTTTTATCAGTACTGATATTGGGCGCTGATTCAAAATACAAATAACTTAATACTCCAACCGGTGACTTTAAGCTCACACGGAAATTACTGGTATCATTTAAAGCGAGATAACGGTTTTCATCATTCAGTTGAATTATTATTTCCGGTTTAGCTGACACGATATCTCCATTTAAAATATGCACACCATCAAAAGTTACATCCATTAAAGGATTGGTAACATCTTTATTAACGTGAATATTAACACTTGCAAAATTGTTAAAGTGATATTGCTCCGGCTGATCATTATGCGGGTTCGCTTCAATCCATAATTTGTTATCTCCTAAATAGCCCAGTGTGCTGAAGCTGATATTGGTCATAATGGTATCACCTGCAGGTAACGGACGATGCAGACGTTTTGATGCAATGGTATGTTTGGTATTATTCTGATCGTATAAAAAATAATCCACCAGTAAAGTATCCATTCCTATATTGCTGATGTTTTCAAAAGCCATGCTCATCGTCACAGTTTCACCTTCCTCCACAGTATCATTATACAAGCTGTAATAAGAAGTGTTAAGCGTGCCTTCAGGAACCGGCTGATAATATACCTGCCATTTATCAAGCTGAGGCGGAGTGCGGTTCAGTGATTCATCCTGTTTGTATGCTTTTAATTTCAGATAAGGATAAATATTTGCATCAGCAATTGTATTCAGGTTTAATACATCAAAAGTTGGAGGTGTGATGCTGTCAACTAATTTTACTTCCTGTCCGCTTTTTGTTACACCGAAAATTTGCAGTGAAATACTGTCAATGCTATTTGTTTCTAATGAATGATAGTTCCAATGCATACTTTGCCATTGTGTAGCAGGGCCAATTAGAGAAGATTCAATAAAACCTTTATCCCAATCACGGGTCAATAATTGATTGATATAAAGATTAGAAGTATTAGGAATGCCAAAGGTATCCTGAGTAATAGCAGGATTACCCTTCTGACTGAAGAACATAAATTTATAATTATCAGGCATTAAAGCCAATGAAGTAGCTCCCAATTGAACGAAAGCATTTATAACGTTAGGAATAGTTGAATATGCAACATTGCTAAATACATTCCATCCAAGTATAGAATTTCCAACAGGAACATGATTTTGAATAAGACTTACAAGACTATCCATTTGAACAGGATCGTCACTATTGAAAAGAAAATAACGATCGGCTCTGGTTC
>JANLUX010000374.1:0-10574 GCA_031363705.1 Bacteroidota bacterium | reverse complement strand
GATAAAGTATTATCAATGCTTTGCAATGGAATGATAAACCGGAAACTCTATAAAATAAGAATTCAAAAAGAATCATTTCCAGAGTCATCACTAAAAAATTATCGAGCAAAAGCAATGCAACAAATGAAAATTAATGACCATGATGCGGAGTTCCTTGCTTTTACCGGAACAATAAGTAATAGCGCTTACGATCCTAATGAAGAACAGATCAAAATTCTGTCACGGGATGGAAGATTGCAAAATTTAACAGAAGCAAGTGATCAGTTTGAACTTGCTGTTTTAAGCCGGCCTGTGGAAAAACATTATATCTGTGTGATGCCGGAGTTGGTGTGACCGAATAGGTATTTCATCAATTCTTAACTATGCTAAAAGATTGTTTTGAATTATTATCAATAGAAAAACAATAAACTCCTCCGGTTAAACCAGCAATATCAACTGTTGGATTAAAGGAGTTTATCTTTCCTGACAAGACTTCTTTACCTGATACATCTGTAATGATATATGTTGAACCAATAAAATCTTTGTTTGTATGGATGTTTATTCGATCATGAGTTGGATTTGGAAAAATAATAATTTCATTTTCTTCTGTTAATTCATTTAATCCAACATTTGAATTACGAAGATTTGAAATTTCCTGCAATGTTAGAGGTCGGTTCCAAATTCCAATATCATCTATTTTACCGAGAAACCAACTAAAAAAAGTTCCGGTTGGTAGCAATGAGACACCTATTGTCAATGGACTTGTATTTAAACCATACGAGTAGCCTGCGGTTGGTGTTGTAACGTTTAGAATCCCATCAACATATATTGACCTATTCGTACTTGAAACTACTGACACAATATTATGCCAATTTGAATTCACAATTGGTACTTGAGTCAATACTATAGCTGCTCCCATTCCGTTAAAAACCCGAAATTCACATTGATAACTAGGATTAGTAATCAAATTCCAAAATCCTGAAGAAGTATCGATCTTGGAGATTGCTGTTTCAGATGTTGAGGTAAATGGAGGTGCATATATCCAAATACTGCAACTCATTGTATCAACAATATTATTTAATGAATTACTCCCCGACACATAAATGCAATTATTTATTCCATTATAATCATAAGCAGCATTTGGGTTGCCAAATCTGTCAGTGGTAAGTGTAGCACCATACACAATTCCATTGTTTCCATTTACGCTTTGATCATTTGCATTTCCATCAAATGGATACCAAGAAACAAGTCCATTGGTAGGTACATAAGATGGAACTTGTGCAATTGTAAATGTTGTCTTTGTCAGTATTGCCATGACAATTAATAAATTTCTTTTCATTTTAGTTTTTTTTCTTTGTTGGAGTTTCTTCGATAACAAATATACTTAAAATCATATTGTCAAAAAACTGTAACAGTACTCTAAAAACATTTTTATATTCTTCCTACCACACACCCGCATTCATGACAGCATCACCACTCACCTGATTTTTCTCTCGTGATTTAAGTATTGCTTGAATAAAAGTAATCTTTATTTCAGCTTTGCAATTTGTTTGTTGCCAATCAGCGATTTCATTTGAGTGATGGCAATTTTATTGAGTTTTTGTAATCACTCTTGATTGCCTTAAATATTTTTCTTATTTCTATTGTGCTTTGAGATAGGCTCACTTACCAAACTTTGTGTTCTTTCATTCATAGAACCAGTTAAGATGTTCCCAATAAAATCAGCGATGTGATAAACCTCATCACTATCATCAAAATCAAAGCCTTCTCCTCCTATAATATGGTATTTATTGCGTTGTTTGGCAGTCAATTTTTTAATTTCAGGAAAATGGTTCAAAGGTGTAACAAGCAATCTTCCATCAGTGAATATCAATTCAATATTTCCAGATTTAAAACGAATATCTTTTAGTGTATAATTTGAATTAAGGTAACTCATCTTTTAATTTATGATAATGGATTTTACTTTTTTCTCTTTCATAAAAAGTTTAACCTGGCTGTCTATTATTTCCTGATGTTCTTTAATCAACGATTTAATTTCTTTCAATTCTTTTGGGCTGAATCCTTTATTGTAAGCCATTGAGATTTCAGGCTCTAACCAATACTTACATAAATTGCTGATTTTCCCTTTGCGATCACGAACATGAATATGCTTTCTTTTTTCATTAACATCACTCGAAAAAAGAAAGAACACATACTTGAGAACAATTAATAGTTTTCCCACACACAAATATAGGATGTCAAACACAATTGCCTAATCCGCTGTAATCGCTATTTTTGCCGTCCCGATCGATCGGGATTTCCGAATGGAATATACCGCACAGCAAATAGCAGCTTTATTAGGTGGAACGGTAGAAGGCGATGCTTCTGCGACTGTTAACCGTCTTGCAAAAATTGAAGAAGGTGTTAAGGGTTCATTAAGTTTTTTGGCGAATCCTGTTTATACTCCTTATATATATACCACCAATGCTTCTGTTGTAATTGTAAATAATGACTTTGTTGCGGAACAATCTGTAAAAGCTACACTAATTCGTGTGGAGAATGCTTACCAGAGTTTTGCAAAATTACTGGAAGTGTATAATGAAGTGCAACGAAATAAAATTGGTATTGACAGCTCAAGTTTTATTGAAGCAACTGCAACGATTGGAAAAGAAGTTTATATCGGTGCATTTTCTTACATCGGAAAAAATGCAACTATTGGTGATAAAGTAAAAATTTATCCCAATTGCTATGTAGGCGATAATTGTGTGATAAAAGATGATACAACTTTATTTCCCGGTGTTAAAGTTTACAGTGATTGCGCAATTGGGGCGGGTTGTCATTTACATGGAGGAGTTATAATTGGTGCTGATGGATTTGGATTTCAACCACAGAGTGGCAATTATAAAAAGGTTCCGCAGATCGGAAATGTAATTATCGAAGATCATGTTGAGATTGGAGCTAACTCTACTATTGATCGTGCAACACTTGGTTCAACAATTATCCGAAAAGGAGTTAAACTTGACAACCTGATACAGATTGCGCACAATGTAGAGATTGGAGAAAACACTGTTGTGGCTGCACAAACCGGGATTGCAGGTTCAACTAAGATTGGAAAAAATTGCATGATTGGCGGACAGGTTGGTATTGTAGGACATATTACCATAGCTGACGGAGTTAAGATTGCTGCACAAAGTGGAATTGGATCCAGCATCACTAAAGAAAATGAAATTGTTCAAGGTTCACCTGCATTCAATATAAGCGATTATAAAAGAACTTATGTGCTCTTCAGAAAACTTCCTGACCTGGAAAAAAAGATTTCAGAGTTAGAGAAAATAATTGCAGAGCTTAAGCAAACTGCAAATCCCTGAGATATTATTTATGTCTGTTAAACAAACTACTATTAAAAAAGCCGTAACGGTATCAGGCGTTGGCTTACATACTGGTGAAGAAGTTACCATGACTTTTAAGCCTGCACCTGCAAATCATTGGTATAAATTTCAGCGGATTGATTTACCTGGCAAGCCTATCATAGATGCAGATGTAGATAATGTTGTTGATACATCACGTGGAACCACCATTCAGCAAAACAATGCAAAGGTGAACACAACGGAGCATGCATTAGCGGCATTAGTTGGATTAGAAATTGATAATGTCCTGATTGAATTAAACGGACCTGAAGTTCCGATTATGGATGGGAGTTCAAGACCATTTATTGATGCACTTTCTAAAGCAGGAATTGAAGAGCAGGACGCTACACGTGAATATTATGAGCTAACTGAAAACTTAACTTTTGAAGAACCTGCAAGAAATGTTGAGATGCTTGCTGTGCCAAGTCCTGATTATCGTATCACAGTGATGGTAGATTACAACAGCCCTGTGCTCGGAACCCAGCATGCACAGCTACATCATATAGAAGAGTTTAAAGATGAGTATTCATCATGCCGTACATTTTGTTTTTTGCATGAACTGGAAATGCTTGTTAAACATGATTTAATAAAAGGTGGCGATTTGAATAATGCAATCGTTGTGGTTGATCGCCCCATCAGCCAGGAAAAATTAGATGACCTTGCAAAACTTTTTCATAAGCCAAGTGTACAGATAAAAGAAAAAGGAATTTTAAATAATGTTCAGCTTCATTTTCAAAATGAACCTGCACGACATAAGCTGCTTGATATAGTTGGTGATTTAGCTTTGATCGGAATGCCAATTAAAGGACATATTCTTGCTGCGCGTCCTGGTCATGCTGCTAATGTGGAGTTTGCACGAAAAATAAAAGCGTTGATAAAACGTGATAAAACAAAAAGCAAACATTATGACGCATCCACTCCTGCTGTTTGTGATATCAATAAAATCACATCCATGCTTCCGCATCGTTTTCCTTTTTTATTGATTGATAAAATAATTGAACTCACAGATGACCATGTAGTCGGAGTTAAAAATGTAACCATGAATGAATGGTTTTTTCAGGGACATTTTCCAAACAATCCTGTGATGCCGGGAGTTTTGCAAATTGAAGCAATGGCACAAACAGGTGGAATACTTGTATTAAGCTCAGTTCCCGATCCTGAAAATTACTGGACTTATTTTTTGAAAATAAATGAAGTTCGTTTTAAACAAAAAGTGTTACCTGGTGATACTTTGATTTTTAATCTTAAACTTGTTACGCCTATTCGCAGAGGAATTTGTCACATGAAAGGTGAAGCAACTGTAAATGACAAAGTAGTGATGGAAGCTGAGATGATGGCACAAATTGTTCGCAAGAGTTAGATAATGATTTCACCGCTTTCATCCATTCATCCTTCTGCGCGTATTGAAGCTAATGTTTCAATAGACCCCTTTACAATGGTACATGGTGATGTTGAAATAGGAGAAGGAACATGGATAGGTTCCAATGTTACCATTTATGACGGAGCACGTATTGGTAAGAATTGTAAAATTTTTCCCGGTGCTGTTATCTCTGCAGTTCCGCAGGATTTAAAATACGCAGGTGAAAAAACCATTATCGAAATTGGTGACAACACTACCATACGTGAATATGTTACCATCAATAAAGGCACGGTAGCTTTAGGAAAAACTTCTGTTGGAGCAAATTGTTTATTGATGGCTTACGTGCATGTTGCACATGATTGTGTTATTGGTAACAATTGCATTCTTGCAAATGGAGTAACACTTGCCGGACATATTACCATTGATGACTATGCTATCATTGGCGGACTTTCTGCTGTTCATCAGTTTGTACACATTGGAGGACATGTAATGATTTCAGGAGGTTCATTAGTAAGGAAAGATGTGCCACCATTTACAAAAAGTGCGCATGAACCTTTGGCTTATATCGGAATTAATTCAGTGGGATTAAGAAGAAGAGGTTTTGATAATGAAGTGATAAGCAACATACAGGATATTTATCGAACACTCTTTCAAAAAGGTTATACGGTAAATAAAGCGCTTTCAGTTATTGAAGCAGAAATTCCTAAAACAGAAGTTCGTGATCACATCATCACATTTATAAAAAATTCTTCGCGTGGAATTATGAAAGGATATGCAGGGTCAGATGATCCTGAAGATTTATAATCACCTTCGCATAAAACCTCAGAGGTTTTAAAAACCTCAGAGGTTTCAAAAAAAAATATTCTCCGATAATTTTTAAATGACAGCAACTATCCGTCTTGCTAATATTGGTAAACGATTTAACCAGGAATGGATTTTTAAAAATGTTAATCTTGAAATAAATTCCGGAGATAAAATTGCAATTCTTGGATACAATGGCTCCGGCAAATCAACCTTGCTTCAAATCATTTGCGGTTTTGTTACTCCATCGCAAGGAACAATTCAATATTCACAAGATGGAAAACAATTGAATATTGAGGAAGTTTTTAAGCACATAAGTTTTGCTTCGCCTTATCTTGAACTGATTGAAGATTTTACGTTACATGAAATGTTTGATCTGTATGCTTCCATGAAACCTTTGCAAAGAAATTTAAACGTAAAAGAATTTATTTCTATCAGCAGTCTTGAAAATATTGATAACAAACCCATTCATTTTTTTTCATCAGGAATGAAACAACGATTAAAATTAACCTTTGCTCTTTTAAGTGATGTTGAATTTATATTTCTTGATGAACCATTATCCAATCTTGATGCAAGCGGAGTTGAATGGTATAAAAATTTGCTTAAAAATTATGCGCCTGGCAAAACTGTTTTGGTTTGCTCTAATAATATTAAAGAAGAAATTTCTTTTTGCAATAAGGAAATATCAATTCTCGATTTTAAAAAATAATTTATTTATTCCGGATCAGCTTGGTTAAAAATATCCACAGCTCAAATAAAATTATAAACGGGAAACGAATAAGCTGATCAGCAAAATTTTCAGGTTTAAAAATCGCTTTAATATACCGCTGCACTCTGCGAGGCATTACGTTTTTATAATCATCAACACGCGTTTTATCAAGTACCTTGTTTTTATGCGACACAGCATCTGAATAAGGACGTGGGACATGCAGATCATTTAAGGTGAAGCCAAGCGCATTTTCCAATTCCCTTTTTACATTCACCTTTTCCAGAATAATATCCTCATAATTTATTGTGAGTTTACATTTAGGATGAACGCTGACTTTTTTGCAAACTTTCCAGTATTTGTAATATAAATAGGTTGATATTAAATACCTGATTGTTTTACTTGAATTTAATCTTGCAGGTAAAACATCAGGCATGGGTATCCATTTGGTAAATGCAATGGATTGAATATTTGAAAAAGGATTTCTGTTTATCAATATAAATTCCGGATTGTCAAAATCCCTCAAAATCTCATTATAGAAAAGTGTATGCATAGGGCTTTTCTCAACAAAAATTTCAGTATTGTTTTGTTGCAGCTTAAGCTTAATTGCATTCCGGAAAAATTCTATATGTGATGATGATCTCGAAAAAATATCTTTTATCTCTTCTTCTTTCAATAAATGAGTAAAATATCTCGCTTCGAGATAGGTGCTTAATTGAAAAGGTTTACGATAAACTCTTGTATAGAATTGAGATTCCCACACAGTACCGAAAATTTTCGGCTGATTCATTACCAGAAAATTTACCATCAATGTGGTTCCTGAACGGGGAGCACCCAATACAAATAATGTTCTATTCATTATTGCGAAGAAATAACATTCATGTGATACTTGCGTGTTATAAACCTTTTTTCTTTCAATTTATTTTCTAATAAAAAAAATCAATAATTATAAATTTCTTACAAACGTCAGAAAGTTCAATCTCTTGATTAAATTGAATTATAGTGTGATGTTATATTGAGATAAAAAAAAACAAAATGATGCGTAAATCTGATCCGATAATTACTTACGACCACATAAGAGATGACGTTAGACTTGAACATCCAAAATCTCCGGTATTTAATACAACATGGGAAAAGTTCTCTTTTATTGCAGAGAGCATTTTAATTCTGTTGCTTCTAACCAGCATAATATTGCTGGTACTGTGAAACAGAATTAAGGCTTTGATGATGGTGAACCGAAAGTTACTAATGGTTATGCTACCTGATTCAAAAATAAATTGAACTCCCCACGAATCTCATGAAAAATTTTTTCAAACTGATCTAATTTCTCTCTTTGAACATTATGTAGTTTTTGAATGTTTTCTTCGGCACCTGCTACGTTGGTATTTTCTAATTTTTCAATTAAATTTTCATGCTCTTTAAATTCATGACGAATAATATCCAAAACTTCTCTTTGTCTGATAAACTGATTTTGAAAATGCTCAACTGTTGCCATCACATCTTTAGGTGCACCAGGGTTTGCAACACCTTCTAAATGATTGTTAAATTGTTTGATTTCATCACGATAGAATTTTAATTTATTCTGCCATTGATCATGTTCTGATTTCATTTCCATCAATTGTTCTTTTGTTTGCATGGTGTGGATTTTAAAATAATTGTTAAACTTAATTTGAATCAACTGAAATAAACAAGCCAGGAATAATCCTGGCTTTTTTATCTTTATTATCAATAAATATTTCGAAAACTATAAGGCGATTAATCAGTACCATTTACCTGTTACTTTACCACCTCAAATATAATACAAAATTTACATTTTCAAATATATTTTTGTTATTTGAAAGCTATAAAGTTTATCTGTAAATTCTGAAATTTCCTTATTGAAAGTTATTGAGATGTAAGATATTTTTTCCGGAGAATCTATTTTTAAATTTCTTAATCAGGAATAAGGTTAGTAAATAATCAGATCCCGCCTTTTCATAATTATTGTTTTTTATAAAAACTTCATTTTTAACCAACTAAGCTCTTTAATTAATTCTTACCTGGTAACACTTTCTCATTTCCTGCTATTTCTTACAAAGGAAATATCATGCCCCTAATTGACTCATTTGAATTGTTGTTAGCCCTTAGCTTGCATTAATAAAATAATGACAAAATGAAATCTTCAATTAAAATTTATCAATTATTAATACTTTTTTTATTGGCTTATTCCACTGCCTTTTCACAAGTACAATATTCAAGAAAATACAGAGTAACTGCTTATAAAAAATACAACCCTTTAGTTTCAAGCATGTCAAACGAGGTGGAAATATTACCAGCAATGACTATTTATGTTCCAAATACATTTACGCCCAACGGTGATGGATTAAATGATTCATTTGGTGTAACCGGTGAAGCTATCAAAGAGCTTCATCTTGTTATATACAACCGATGGGGACAAAAAATATTTGAGACAAACAATGTAAACGATCGTTGGGATGGAACTTTTAATGGTTCAATAGCACCACAAGGATCTTATTCCTATAATGTGTCAGCTCAAGGACCAACTGGAGGCATACAAAATAAGAAAGGCACTTTTAATCTCATTCAATAAACCTGTTAGTTATATTTAACTTTAATACATACCTAATATTCAAGCAAAAGCGAGAATCTAACCTTTAATTAAAGTTTGAAGGCTCTTGAGTTTTTATGCTAATATTATTCAAATAAATTACCCCCACAATATGCAATTTATTTAAAAAATTCTATGGGTGAGTTTTCTGAATAACAGGGCGAATGTTCAATAATTATTGGCAAACTAATGCTTTTTTTCTTTTTTTTAAAAATTTTTCAACTGAAAATCAAAGTGTTATAATTTGTTAATATTTAGTTTATTGCATAATAAACAGGGTTTTTTATATTTGAACAATTCCCTCAATATATTAAAAAATTATAATAATTAATTATTAATTATCACTGACGAGATACGCCATATAATTACTAAAGCTAAACACAAACCAAATGCTCAACAAAAAACTATTATTAAACATTGCAATTGCAATCACATCGGTTTTCGGAATCAATGGTGTTACGAATGCACAAACTTATCTGCCACACAACTATTGGACTTTTGATAGTCCAAATAACTTAAAGGACTCAATGAATCATAGCGATCTTGATCCTTCCTATTATAACTCACCTTATAGCGTTACAAGCGGAGGTTCTTCAGGAGTGGGTAAATGCCTTACATTAACAGAAGCGTCAAATAGAATTGTTGCATCGGATCCATTACCGTTAGATACGGGTTTTACTGCTGAATTTTTATTTAGACCTTCAAAGGATATCAACGAAACGGTTTCTTTTATTTCAAGACGGGATGGCGGACTTAATTTTCGTTTTGGTTATGCTACTTTCCGTTTTTCAACTAAAATTCTACCTACCGGATCTACAGTAGGTGTAACTGACAATTTTGATATTATGTTATCAGGCACGGGTCGTGGTTCTTATGATTATTATACAGATGGCAACTGGCACCATTTAGTTATTAAATACAATACCAAGACAGGTGTGAAGGAAGTATGGGTGGATGGACAACTTCCTGATGGGTTTTCAACTGTAGTAACTCCTACCGGACGCTTTGCAAGTAATTCTGCCAGTCCGGGTTCAAATATTTGTGATATTAACTCCAATACTTATTATTACAAGTACTATGGTGATTTAGATGAAATTGCTGTATATACTTACCCCCTACCAGCAAATATGATTTACAAGCATTATAATGAATTTACTCAGAAGCAACATTATAGTTTTTCAAATTCTACAATTGCACCACCTCCACCGGCATCTATTGCAGGTGCAATAGATCCCAATGAATATGGTCCCGGTCATCCAACAGTAAATGTTGATGCGTTAATACAATTAAAAAACTTTCCTGCACCAAGGTTTAAACCCGGAAACACGTTAAAGCGCAATATTCCGGTTTTTAATTATGGTTATTTATCCGGTCAGGCTTTAATGCCTAATTCATTAGCTGTTCCCCGCAGCAAAGAGTTTCAAAGAGAATTTGTAACCAACTATAATTATACACTTTCTGTTACTGGCAACACTCACAACATATCTAACTTTGGTGATACCACAACCTTTGATGGAGCCTGGGTAAAAATGGCTAATGACAACCCATCATGGGAAACATCCGCAATTGCTTTCTGGGCTCAGACAAGTCCTTCATCAATTGGAAAAACAGCTGCCAAGCCTTACATGAGATGCGGTTGTCTTCCTAATTCTTCGTATTTACGTAATTCATCAGGTCAGTTTCTGGATCGTTCAGGAAATGTGGCTACAATTGGTAAAACATTAAGCCCTGAAG